>CAMKRB010000022.1 GCA_946415045.1 uncultured Myxococcales bacterium | reverse complement strand
ATTGGCCGCAGGCCAATAGCGAGTAGAGCCGTGTCGTGACACGGCTCTGGCAGGCCGTATGCGCAGCGCGCATAGGCCGCCCCCAAAACCAATGAAATATCACAAAGGATATAGGTAATATACCCATTTTTGATCCACATTCGCAGTGATTGTGCGAATTCGATAAAAATTCAGAAATCCCTGAGTATCGGTAATTTCTTTCGTATTTCTCATCATATAAGTTAGCAGAAAATCAGGCGTTTGCTGCGATATATCAAATTTGATATGGGTATTATTCGAAGTTTATCATTTTCATTGCCTAAAATTGATACTAATACTCGTGTCGGCTCAGATGAATGGGGGATTGAGCCAAAGCATTACTCGAATCACAGGAGAGACGAATGAACTACGAAATCGTGGAAGGCGTTGATAAGCTCTTAGCGGCCATTGGGCGCGTCAGAAAAGCACAGCAGCAATTTGCCTCCTATAGCCAGGAGCAGGTCGATAGAATCTTTCTGGCTGCCGCAACGGCTGCCAATCAGGCGCGCATTCCGCTCGCGCAGCTCGCGGTCGAAGAAACCGGCATGGGTGTTGTCGAAGACAAAGTCATCAAGAACCACTTTGCCTCTGAATATATCTATAACGCATACAGAAACGCCAAAACTTGCGGCGTCATTGAAGAAGACAAGGCTTACGGCATTCAGAAAATCGCCGAGCCCATCGGCATCATCGCGGCCGTTATTCCGACGACAAACCCAACATCCACAGCGATTTTCAAAACATTGATCGCCCTCAAGACGCGCAACGGCATTATCATCAGCCCGCATCCGAGAGCTAAAAAATGCACGATCGAGGCGGCCAAAATCGTTCTCGAAGCTGCCGTAAAAGCCGGCGCGCCCGAAGGCATCATCGCATGGATCGATGTGCCGTCGCTTGAAATGACAAACACCGTGATGAAAGAGGCCGATATCATCCTGGCAACAGGCGGCCCCGGCATGGTTAAAGCTGCTTATTCCAGCGGAAAACCTGCTCTTGGCGTCGGCGCCGGAAACACCCCCGCCATCATCGACGAAACCGCCAACATCATACTCGCCGTCAATTCCGTCATCCATTCCAAGACCTTTGATAACGGCATGATCTGCGCGTCAGAACAGTCCGTCATCGTCCATAAAAACGTCTATGACCAGGTCAGAAGCGAATTTGCGCGGCGCGGTTGCTACTTCCTGAGTCCGGATGAGACCGAAAAAGTTCGCAAGACCATCCTCATCAATGGCGCACTGAACGCCAAAATCGTCGGTCAAAAGGCCGCCAAAATTGCCGCACTCGCCAATGTCCAGGTGCCCGAAGGAACCAAGATTCTGATCGGCGAAGTCGAAAGCGTGGAACTGTCGGAAGAATTTGCGCATGAGAAATTGTCGCCGGTGCTCGCGATGTACAAGGCCGAGGATATTCAGGATGCGTTTGCAAAAGCCGAGCATCTCATTGCCGACGGCGGTTATGGCCATACCTCGTCGATTTATCTCGATGAAGTCTCACAGAGAGACAAAATCGCCGAATTCGCAGCCAGAATGAAGACATGCCGCATCATCGTCAATACGCCGGCTTCGCATGGTGGAATCGGCGATCTGTACAATTTCAAACTTTTGCCATCGCTCACCCTGGGATGTGGATCGTGGGGCGGAAACAGCGTTTCTGAAAATGTTGGCATCAAACATCTGCTCAATATCAAAACCGTCGCCGAAAGGAGAGAGAACATGCTCTGGTTCCGTGCCCCACAAAAAGTATATATCAAGAAAGGTTGTCTGCCTGTGGCTCTGACCGAGCTTCGCGACGTGATGGGCAAGAAAAAGGCGTTCATTGTGACCGACAGCTTCCTGTATAACAATGGTTATACCAAGCCGATCACCGACAAACTCAACGAACTTGGGATTCAATATACCTGTTTCTTTGATGTCGAGCCCGATCCAACGCTGGCCAGTGCCCGGTCCGGTGCGGCCCAGATGGCGCTGTTCCAGCCCGATGTCATCATTGCGCTTGGCGGCGGTTCCGCGATGGATGCGGCCAAAATCATGTGGGTTCTGTACGAACATCCGGAAGCCGATTTCATGGATATGGCCATGCGCTTCAGCGATATCCGCAAGAGAATCTATACATTCCCGCATATGGGCGATAAGGCTTATTTCATTGCGATTCCGACATCGGCTGGCACGGGTTCCGAGGTTACGCCGTTTGCCGTCATCACAGACGAATCCACGCACATCAAATACCCGCTGGCTGATTACGAACTGATGCCCAATATGGCCATTATTGATGCCGATTTCCACATGACCGCGCCCAAGGGGCTGACGGCTGCATCCGGCATTGATGCCGTGACCCATGCCCTCGAAGCCTATGCCTCGATGCTAGCCACGGATTATACCGACGGCCTTGCACTGCGCGCACTCAAAGTCATCTTCGAATATCTGCCGCGCGCCTATAACAATGGTGCCAATGATCCCGTTGCCCGCGAAAAGATGGCCAATGCCGCGACGATGGCCGGTATGGCGTTTGCCAACGCTTTCCTCGGCGTCTGCCACTCGATGGCGCACAAACTCGGCGCTTTCCATCACATCGCACACGGTGTCGCCAATGCACTGATGATTTGCGAAGTTCTGCGCTTTAACGCCGCCGAAGTCCCCGCCAAAATGGGCACATTCTCACAATACGATCATCCCCACACGCTCGCCAGATACGCAGAAATTGCCGATTATCTCGGCCTCGGCGGCAATTCCGACAAGGAAAAACTCGATAACCTCATCAAAGCCATCGAAGATCTCAAAGTTAAAATCGGCATTAAGCCCACCATCCGCGACTATGTCCCCGACGAAGCCGACTTCCTCGCACGCCTCGATGAAATGTGCGTCATGGCTTTCGATGATCAGTGCACGGGTGCCAATCCGCGATATCCGTTGATCAGCGAAATCAAACAAATGTTCCTCAATGCCTACTATGGCAAAACATTCGTTGAAACCGAAACCCCAAACGCTCAATAATACAGCCGTACTGAGTACGATTAACCTATCTGTAAGGAGAAACTATGGTAGCACTGGATAGAATGATTGCTGTTCGCAATCGTAAAACTGTATATCGGGACGGAGATAAATGTATTAAGGTGTTTGACGAGACTTATTCAAAGGCCGACATCCTGAACGAAGCGCTCAATCAGGCACGCGTGGAAAACATCGGCCTGAACGTCCCCAAAATCCTCGAAGTCGCCATGATTGACGGCAAATGGGCGATTATTTCCGATTATATTCCCGGCAAAACCCTCGAAGAACTCATCAAGAAAGAGCCCGAAAACAAACAGGCCTATTTCGAACAGTTCGTCGATATACAATTGGAAATACTTTCTAAAAAATGCCCGCTGCTCAATCGGCTCAAGGAGAAGATGAATCGCAAAATCAGCATGGCCGATATCGATGCTACGACGCGCTATGAACTCCATACGCGTCTCAACGGCATGCCCAATGCCGATCAGGTCTGCCACGGCGATTTCGATCTTTCCAATGTCATTATTTCCGAAAATGGTCCTTATATAATCGACTGGGCTCACGTCACGCAGGGCAATCCCGAAGCCGACGCTGCAAGGACTTATCTGCGTTTCTGGCTTTCCGGAAATATACAAGGTGCCGAACATTACCTCGATACATTCTGCAAAAAGTCTTCTATCGAAAAGCAAATGATACAACGCTGGATGCCTATCGTCGCAACATCACAATCTGTCAAGAGCAAGCCTACTGAGCGCGAATTCCTGCTTTCGTGGGCAAATGTCGTCGAATATCAATAATACAAATATATTGATATTTGATTTGTTGGGCATGACTGCTTCGCACATCATGCCCGGCGACCTATGGCAGGCCATACGGTCGCCTGCTGTGTCTATTGCCTGCGGCAATACGCCACAGCACTTTTCTTCAATACTTACGCCTCACAAATTACAGGAGAAGTGATATGAAAAAAGTTACAGTCTGCATCGGTTCCTCATGTCACTTAAAAGGTTCGCGCCAGGTCGTCGAAATGCTTCAGTATTTTATCGCCCAGAACAAACTGGATGACAAAGTCGAGCTCAATGGCACGTTTTGTATGGGAAATTGCCAGAAGGGCGTGTGCGTGACCGTCGACGACGAATTCCATTCGGTCACTCCCGATAATGTTAAAGACTTTTTCGACAAAGAAATCCTTGCCAAAGTGTAATTATGCTCGACATCAAAGTATGTGTTGGCAGCTCGTGCCATATCAAAGGATCGCAGACCATCGTACAGATGCTGCAGGATGCGATCGCAGAACATCATCTCGAAGATAAGATCACGCTCTCGGGCAGTTTCTGCACCGGAAACTGCAATCGGGTCGGGGTCACCATCATCGTGGATGATAAGACGTTTACCGGGATCATTCCCGAATCATTCAACGAATTCTTCAGGGTCAACGTGCTCAGCCGCGTGTCGCATTAGATTTTAGAGCCTATCCCAAACGGGTTTTAAGGGCCCCAGCTCTTAGCGGGGGGCTGGTGTAGCGCCCCCATAAACATAAAACCCACCAAACACCCTCCCCAAAACGGGTTCTAAGGGCCTTCGGCCCTTAGCGGGGGTATGGGGGCAGAGCCCCCATAAAATTAAACATCGACAACATTAACGCTACATTCATGGGGACTGAAATGACAGATTGCCTGGCTTTAAAGAAGTCAAACTGTAAGAATTGTCACAAATGTATTCGGCACTGTCCGGTAAAATCCATTCGATTTTCGGGTGAACAGGCGCATATTGTCACAGATGAATGCATTCTGTGTGGACAGTGTTTTGTCGTCTGTCCCCAAAATGCCAAACAGGTGGTGGATGAAACCGAAAAGGTTAAAGTTCTGCTCAATTCCGGATCACCTGTGATCGCAAGTATCGCTCCCTCTTTTATTGCCAATTACGAGGGCGTCGGGATTGAGGTCTTGCGCGAAGCCATGAAAAAACTTGGCTTTTATGATGTTGAAGAAACCGCCATCGGCGCGACCATCGTCAAGACGGAGTACGAACGGCTGCTTCGCGAGGAACACCGAGACATTCTGATTTCCTCCTGCTGCCATTCGGTCAATCTGTTGATTCAGAAGTATTTTAAATCGCTTTTGCCCTATCTGGCCGATGTCGTTTCCCCCATGCAGGCGCATTGCCGCGATATTCGCAGGCGTTATCCCGATGCCAAGACCGTCTTTATCGGACCATGCATTGCCAAAAAAGACGAAGCCGATCATTATTCCGGAATCGTCGATGCGGTGCTGACTTTTGATGAACTCACGGCATGGTTCAAATCCAGAAATATCGTTCTGACCAGAACTGCCGAATCCAATGATGAAAGCCGCGCCAGATTTTTCCCAACGACCGGCGGTATTCTCAAAACGATGAATCTGGATATGCCGGATTACACCTATATGGCAGTGGATGGTACAGATCAGTGCATCGAGGCTTTGCGCGATATTGAGCGCGGCGGGCTAAAACACTGTTTTATCGAGATGTCGGCATGCAAAGGCAGCTGTATCGGAGGTCCGGTCATGGACAAGGAACATCGTTCGCCGATACGGGATTATGTGGCTGTCGAAAATTATGCCGGCAAGCACGATTTTAAAGTTGTCCAGCCGCCATTGTCGATGATCAAAAAAGGATTTACGACAATTCAGCACGACAAGCCGATGCCCACCGAAGAAGAGATCAGAGCGATCCTTCGCCAGATGAATAAATTCACGCCGCTCGATGAGCTGAATTGCGGTACATGCGGTTATAATACCTGCCGCGAAAAAGCGATCGCTGTCTTCCAGGGAAAAGCAGAAATCACCATGTGTCTGCCCTTCTTAAAGGAACAGGCAGAGCGGTTCTCGGATACCATTTTTAAAAATACCCCGAATGGATTGATCGTCATCAACGATAAACTCGAAGTGCAGCAGATCAATCCTGCGGCACAAAATATTCTCAATATTCGTCAGGCTTCGGATGTATTGGGTGCACCGGTCGTGAGAATCCTGGATCCAAAAGACTTTGTACAGGTTTTGGAAACTTGCAGGGGAATCTACAATCAAAGAAAATTCCTTGCAGAATACCAGCGTTATGTCGATCAGACGATCGTCTACGATAAAGAATGCCACTTGCTCATCTGTATTATGCGCGATGTGACTGCAGAACAAAAAGCACAAGATGACAAAGAGGAATTGAGCCGAAATACGATCGAAGTCGCCGACAAAGTCGTCGACAAGCAGATGCGTGTTGTACAGGATATCGCATCATTGCTTGGCGAAACGGTTGCAGAGACAAAGATTGCCCTCTCTAAACTTAAGGAGTCCATTAAACAATGAACGACTTATGTGTAGATATCGGTTATCGGTCGCTGAATCATGTCGGCGAACAGCTGTGCGGTGATCATATCGACATCATCGAGCAGAATGAGAACTCGACCGTCATTGTCCTGGCCGATGGTTTGGGAAGCGGTGTCAAGGCATGTATTCTCTCGACGCTGACCTCAAAAATTATATCGACGATGGTTGCCGAAGGCTTGTCGATTGAAGACTGCGTCGAGACGATCGCTGCGACATTGCCCGTTTGTGCCGTCCGTGGTGTGGCCTATTCGACCTTCACCATTATGCATATCATTAATAATGAAACGGCAGAAATCATACAATACGACAATCCAAATGTCATCATGATTAGGGATTGCCTGAATTATAAATATCCCATCACCGAAATGACCATCGGAGATAAGAAAATATTACGCTCTGTCATTCGTTTGAAAGAAGATGATATATTCATTCTGATGAGCGATGGCTGTGTGCATGCGGGAATCGGGCGTGCAAATAATTTTGGCTGGAAGCTGGAAGAAATTGCAACTTATATGCAGACATTCGCCCATGTCGGCTATACTGCCAAAATGCTTGCAACGATTCTGACGGATGAATGCAATAAGTATTATGGCGGAAAACCCGGGGATGATACGACAGCCTGTGTTTGCAGAGTGCGCAAGCGCGTTCCGATGAATATGTTGTTTGGCCCGCCATCCAATCGGGATGACTGCAATCGCATGATGGCACTTTTCTTTGGCAAGGAAGGAAAACATATCATCTGCGGCGGCACAACGTCATCGATTGCTGCAAATTATCTGGGCAAAAGAGTTATGGCGAGTCTGAATTTTGACAATTCCGGGATGCCGCCGATTGCCGAAATTGAAGGCGTCGATCTGGTGACCGAAGGCGTTATCACAGTCAATAAAGTCGTTGAATATGCCAAAGACCACCTGGGCAAGAACGAACTTTATGACACCTGGAGCCGCGGACGCGATGGTGCATCCAGAATCTGTCAGCTCTTGTTTGAAGAAGCCACAGATATCAATTTTTATGTTGGGCGCGCGATGAACCCGGCGCATCAGAACCCTGAACTGCCCATTACTTTTAGTATTAAAATGGCCATAGTGGAAGACTTGGCCAAATGCCTAAAGCAGATGGGTAAACGAATTAAGGTGAGCTATTTTTAAGTATATATATAATGTGCGGCGTATTCGCAGAATAGCCGCACAGCGCAAGCGTATGGCGCAAGCCATAGCGGCGCCATCCCCAAAAAAAGGAGCATCTCATGCGCGTATTTGATACAAAAGTTCAGCATCTGAAATATAAAGTATTGCGGGAGGTTGCACGCCAGGCATGGGCCGGGACTTTGCTGCAGAATATGCTCGATATTCCCAAAATCATTGTACCGGGTAAAGTACCGACAATGCGTTGCTGCGTCTATAAAGAACGTGCGATTCTTGCAGAGCGCGTTAAGATTGCGATCGGCGGCAATCCGGCGAATCCAAATATTATCGAAGTGATAGATATCGCGTGTGACGAATGTCCGGCTGCCGGTTATTCTGTTACGGATTCCTGCCGCGGATGCCTTGCGCACCGATGCGAAGATGTATGTAAACGCGGTGCAATTTCATTTGATCACAATTATGTTGCGCATATCGATAAGACCAAATGTATCGAATGTGGTCAGTGCGCAAAAGTATGTCCTTATACAGCGATTGTAAATCGCAAAAGACCTTGCCAGAATGCCTGCAAAATCAAGGCGATCGATATTCGCGAGGATGGCGCAGCCGAAATTGATAATTCCAAATGTATATCCTGTGGTGCATGTGTCTATCAATGCCCGTTCGGCGCGATTATGGATAAATCCTTTATTATTAATGTCATTGATATGATACAAAAGAGTGAGAATAATACAAATTATAAAGTCTATGCAGTGATTGCACCGTCGATTTCAAGTCAGTTTTCATATGCAAAACTCGGACAGGTCGTTTCCGGCATTAAAGAATTAGGTTTTCATACCGTTATCGAAGCCGCGCTCGGTGCAGATATGGTTGCTGCGGCAGAATCCCAGGAACTCGCCGAAAAAGGCTTTTTGACGAGCTCTTGCTGCCCCGGATTTGTAGATTATATTAAAAAGTCATTCCCGGCACTCGTTCCCCTTATTTCTCATAATCTTTCACCGATGGCCACGCTTGCCAAATGGATTAAATCGCGCGAACCGAATTGTAAGATTGTATTTATCGGGCCTTGCACCGCCAAAAAAGCTGAAGTTCAGCTCGAAAAAGTGAAACCCTATGTCGATGCGGCCATTACATTTGAAGAATTGCAGGCTTTAATCGATAGTAAGGATATCGACCTGACCAAACTCGAAGAAGATGTACTCGATAATGCTTCTTATTTCGGGCGCATTTTTGCGAGAAGCGGCGGCCTTTCGGATGCTGTGGCTCAGGCACTCAAGGAACAATCGATAGACTTTGATTTGAAGCCCTGCGCCTGCGATGGTATCGAGGAATGCAAGATGGCTCTGCTTAAGAAGAGCAAGAATCTGCTGGATGCCAACTTTATCGAAGGAATGGCTTGCGTTGGCGGATGTATCGGCGGCGCCGGATGTCTCACGCATGGCGAAAAAAACAAAGCTCAGGTCGATAAATACGGCAGAGAAGCGATGGAAAAGACGATTTCATCGGCCATCAGTATCTTGAAGATGTAGATCAGCGCTGAGGGGTACAATCCGGGATGAGAATGTGGTATGAAGCCGCGTTTGTATCTTTGGGATACATGCAGCATTGAGTCGTAATATAGCCGGAGTGAAAAACATTGATGGATCTTGAACGAAACCTGAATATAGCCCGGGCGGCTGCGCGTCTGGCTGCCCAGAATCTGAAGCGGCTATGGGATGTGCCGCGATCTGTAACGATTAAGGGTGACGAGTCGCTGCTCACGCAGATTGATGCTGAGAATGAGCGCATCCTTTCGGAATATCTGGCATCGGAAACGCCCGACTTTGGATTCCTGGGAGAAGAGACGGGGATTCATGCGGCCAAAACGTCGGATGCGCCTTATTGGTATGTCGATCCAGTCGATGGCACTTCGAATATGGTACATCGGTTTCCGTGGGCTTGCGTGAGCATTGGGCTCGTCGTTTCGGGCAAACCGGTGGTGGGCGTCGTGAATAATCCCATGCAGGGACATGAGTTTTATGCAGCTGAGGGGATGGGCGCATTTCTCAACGACAGTCCGATTCATGTGTCGAAGAATACGGCGTTTGAGCGAGCACTTTTGGCAACAGGATTTCCGGTGGGACCGCATCCGTCGGGCGTTTTTCCAAATCTGAAGAATTTTGGTGCGGTTTCGGTGCGGACACATTCTGTTCGCCGTCCGGGTTCGGCGGCACTCGATTTATGTGCAGTCGCGTGCGGATGGTTCGACGGATTCTGGGAAATCAATCTCAAACCGTGGGATACGGCTGGCGGAACAATTATCGTTCGCGAAGCCGGCGGTATTGTCACCGGATTTGACGGCGATGCGTATGATCCTCACGTTCCCTACATTATCGCCACAAATGGCGTCTTTCACCAAACTTTATCCGATATCGTTAAGAAAGACGGTTAAGTGCCATTTTTTTAAAGCCATTCCAGCAATATTGGGATGATAGAATCGCAATCTTTGGATGTCTGTAAAGACTTCCTTGATTGCTGATTCTTTTAATTCTCCTCTTGCGACGGCGGTACTTCAAAATATTCTATTTTCATATCGTCTTCATTAAAAATGAGCTGAATGTGTTCCAGAACCGTAGGTGGTTTATAATCTGAAACGAAATCATATGGATATTCGACTACAAATCTAATATCAGAACACTGTGGACGACGCATTACATAGAATTTCCATTTTTTGATGTGTTCCGTCACGCATTCTTCAACTTCAGGGTTATTGAGTGTAGACTCTTTAACCCATACCTTTTCTACGCTTCCGTCTGAAAGAATGATAAATTGTGTCACAATCTTTCCTGTGAGCGTTTTGTCTTTTATTAAAGCGGTATTGTAGCAGTGCCGTATTTCATTCTCGTGCAGCCGGATGACTTTTTTTATTGGTCGCTTATCTATACAGCCAGGAATCGTCAGGGCAGATACATCGGAAATTGAAATTCCCATGATGAATGAGAATGATAATAAACAAAAGATTGTTTTGATGATATTATTATTCATAGCTTGATCTCTGGATGAGACTGACGACTTGTAAGTCCTTATTTTACCATACAATTATTGTCTGAATTCCTCCGAACCTACAAACTCTTTCCATCGTGTATAACAAACGGTACAGCGCGTGACAGGATAGTCGGGATCATCGATTTTACTGGGGTCTGAACAGACTTCGGCAAGAGCTGCGTCCAGAAAATGTCTTACCTCTTCAAGTCGTTTGTCGCACGAACCTGTAGATTTAAAGGGACGCCAGACTTTGACGGCATTCCTGAGGAATTCCGGGGTACTGTCATTGACCATCAAATCATACAATTGTAAGAGTCGTTCCCATCTTTTCTGGTGTTTATTGCATGGTGTAAAGAGTGTGAGCCATCCAAGTGCAGGCGCGGCCCGTGGTACATCCAGAACTTTGAGGCGGGTATAGAGCGAATCGTATTTGTCATCATCTTCGAGCAGTGAATAGATGATATCGCGCACTGCAGGGTTGCAGGCCAGATAGGCATCCAGGGTGAACAAATAAATCAATGCGTCCACGATGGCATCAAAATCCTCGATGGCATAACCGGCCAGCAGATACATCCTCACGACGAGTGAATCGTTTTGATATTTGTCCAGATGGGCATGAATGATATCGAAAGATTTTTGGTAGTCGCCTTTCAGGCAGTAACCTGCAGCCTGGATGATCTCGGGATCTTTATTGAGTGAACTATCACTTGCAATCGAACAGATGCGGTTGACATGGCGTTGAAGTACAATACGTTTGGTAATTGCAGATTGTTCATTGTTTTGTCGCTGCTGTTGATCTTCCGTAACCATAGGGGATGCATACAAATCAGAATTCTTGAGTGCATCCAGTTTCATATCATTGAGTTGGTTGGCCAGAACCATGATCGTGGCACCCATGGCGATGATGATGACAATGAGCAACCCCATAATGACGTACATTGAAGCAGGGAAATTCGCGTGATTTGCAGATGGGACAGCGGTATTGTGTTGTCTGCTCAGGTCGATCTCCGCACGCGAGGCTGGCAGAGGAATGGCTTTGTTGCTGGCAAGCTGAGACATTCGGGTGTTTAGTGATGGAACGCTTGGATTGGCAATACTGTCGAGTATTTCGCGAACTTCTTTAGCCGAAGAATAGCGGTTTATCGGTTCTTTCTGAAGCAGCTTTTGAATCACATCATCCAGCTCTTTTGCCAGCTCAATTTTGGGGCTCACATGCGGATGTGCAAGTGATAAATGCTGATTGAGCAGGAGGATGTAATTATCTGCGTCAAACGGGGGGACACCTTCGATCATTTCGTAAAGCGTACAACCGCATGAATAGAGATCGGAACGCTCATCTACCGTCTCTCCCATAACCTGTTCGGGGGACAGATACTGTGGTGTGCCGTAGATTTGTCCTGTTTGCGTCAATGTGCCATTACCATCGTCCGGATTGTCGGAATGGGCAATGCCAAAATCGATCAATTTCACATAGTCATCCCGCCCTTCGCGGCATAGCAGCATGATATTGTCTGGCTTGACATCGCGGTGCACAATTCCCAGGTGGTGCGACATTTCCAATGCACTCAAAAGATCATGCATTATCCGGAAAACGTTCTTGAGCTTCAGTTTACCTGAACGATCAATCCGCTCTCTCAGCGTTTCTCCCTGCAGATACTCCATGACGATATAGAAATCGCCTGCATTCGTCATGTCAAAATCGAGAACCTGACAAATGTGCGGATGATCAAGTTTGGCAACTTCTCGGGCTTCGCGGCGAAAGCGCGCTAAACCTTTCTCGTTTTCCGCCACAGCTACGTGCATCAGCTTGATGGCTACCTGGCGATGCAATGTCAGATGTTCTGCACGGTAAACCTCACCCATCGAACCGTTACCAAGCTTCTCATTAATCAGGTAACGCTCCTTTAAAATGTCGCCAGGTTTATATGTCATCACTCATTTCCTTACACTTAAGTCATGGGAAGATCATCATATAAAAAAATCTACCCACTGTAGGCTAGTGGATTTTGCCAAAAAACGCAAATGCTATCGGCAATCGTTCAATAATTATGCGGGGCGCGGCTATGCCTGCGGCATACGCCACGCTGGCTCGCCTATGCGCCGTTGCCGCATACGGCTCGCTGGCTCGCCTATGCGCCGTTGCCGCATACGGCTTGCAATTCATTGTATTCTCTGATATGACACATGCGTATGTGACTTCATGCAAGTCGCGATGGGGATCTATTACAGCAATTGCGTTGCAATAAAGGCTTAAACTCATGCTCTCTTTCTTTCGATCACATTTTTCTCCGTTATTCATAAGTGCTGCGGTCTTGCTGATGTCTGGCAATATCTATGCGGAACCTCAGCAAAATAATGTAAATGTTCCGTCTGCTGCGACCAATGCTGCCTCTAATGATTCTACAAAATCGCAGCAAGATCACTTGGATACAAATCCGGAATCCGCGCCAGTTGCTCAAAACCCGGCACTGCCCAAAGGGTTTGATGCCAGTGCAGACCAGGTTTGGTCGGAAATTAAAACGCAAATCGCTCCCCTCATCGAATCATGTGGTGGTGACGGACTCACTTCGATGGGGTTTGATCTCTATTTTGATGCCAAAGGAAACATTTTTAGATTATTATTTACTTATTCAGTCGAAGATGGCAAGGGAAGCTTCCCCGGAGACGCTGAGTTTAAGAAACATGTATCCTCTTTGCAGGGCTGTATTGGAAACAAATTGTCGAAGTACAAATTTAACATCGACGTGACGAATGATGTCATCGAATTGTTCAGTCAAAAAGGCAACAAAGTGGTATCCAGAGTCTGGTATGGCGAGTATAGTTTTGGCTATCGCTATGACGAGCATCGTCTTGTTGGCGTGACGTCGTATGATATAGGTAGGGAGTCCTCCAGATCGAAATACTGGAAATGCCGAAAAAGTGGATGTCTCAATAAACTCAATGATAAATTTGTTCCTAATAAAAATATTGAATTGATGAAAAGTGATATTGTAGAGCTGATGCATCATTTGCCAGCCGATTATCAAACAATAATGGCTCCGGAGAATCGATTAACGGCAGAGTAATTCTATACAAGCCGCCGCGTATCGCAGATAGCGGCGGCTGGCGAGCGTATTGGACGCAGGCCAATAGCGAGCAAAGACGTGTTACGAAATGTGACACGTCTCACATAATATAAGGAGAATAGATGGAACAAACATTTTGTCAAAGTTGCGGCATGCCGCTTACGGAAAGCATCCTCGGGACAAATGCAGATGGCAGTAAAAGTGAGGAATACTGCATTTATTGCTATAAAGACGGTGCGTTTACGGGCGACTTTACAATGGAAGAGATGGTGCAGTTCTGCGCCCAGTTTGTAGATGAATACAATAAAAATACCGGCCAGAATCTGAACAAAGAAGAATATAAAGATGTTCTTCGCCAGTTTTATCCACACCTCAAACGCTGGCAATTACCCGCCGATCAATTGCCGCATGCGACGAGTCCCATCAAGCAACAGCTCATCGAAGAAGTCAATGCGCTCGGCATCGCTGATTTGCCAAAGATAGATAATCTGTTTGTACTGCAGGGATCATTTATCAATCAATCATACAATATACATGGCAATTGTATAAAACTGTTAAATGATAATGACAGTTACTGGGGCAATCAGGTTGAAAAACCAGGATGTGAAGGCCGTTGCTATGGTATCGCATGCGACGAACATTATATTCTCGTATGCGAATACGGCAAGGATGGCACCGATGCAGAAATTGTATTGTTGAAAAAGCGCGGTTGATGATAATCCCCTCATCCGCACGGAATGAGGGGAAATCCGGTATCATTCAATCTTAAGAATCGGCTTTGAATTCATCATTATTATTCTCGTCTGTTATATCATCATCTTCTTCTTCATCTTCGTGTGATCCAAATATCTTGCGGCCAAGACGTTTGAAATCGTCGAGAATGAGGTAGTTACTGGGGACGATGAATAATGTAATCACGGCTGAGAATATGACGCCGACGCCGAGGCTGATCGCCATGGGGATGAGGAAGCGTGCTTCTTTGGACGTTTCGAGAATCATGGGGAAGACGCCGAGGAAAGTGGTCGTGACGCTGAGGAAAATGGGGCGGAAACGACGGACGGAACCATCGACCACGGCTGCGCGCAAAGGCATCCCGCTGCGCAAATTGTCGTTGACGACGGTTGTGAGCACGATGGAAGAATTGATGACGACGCCGCTAAGCGCGATCATGCCGAGGATACTGATGAGGCTGAGGTTGTAGCCGAGCCAGATGTGGCCGAGAATTGCACCGACGAATCCAAACGGAATGGCGACCAGGATCATTACGGGTTGCGAATAGGATCGGAAAGATGTCGCCATCATCGCAAACATCACAAAGATTGAGAATGCAAAGAACTTGGTCATGCTGGACCACATTGCACCCGAATCGGCATGCATACCGCCCATGCTGAGCGTGAGTCCCGGATAGCTCGTCTGCATTTCGCGAATATCGCTTGCGTTGAGTTTGCTGGTGAGCGATTCGATGGTGGTCACCTCTCCGTCGAGTTCGGCGCTGACCGAGAGCACGCGTTTGCCGTCGATGCGCTGGATGCTTTTATAGGCGTGTCCGCGTTCAACGGTTGCTGCGTCTGAAAGCGGGATTTCGCCGCCCGCAGGTGTGCGGATGAGGAAGTTTTCGACGAGTGCTTCGGAGCGGCGGTCGGCTTCGGGATAGCGCACGAAAACCTTGACTTCGTCGCGTCCGCGCTGCTGGCGCAATGCCTCGGAACCGTAGACAGCGGCGCGCAGCTGGCGCGCGAAATCGGTTTCGGTGATGCCCAGACTGCGGGCTTCGGGACGCAGTTTGTACGAAAGCTGCGCTTTTCCCTGCGATGTATTCACGTCGACATCCTTGACGCCATCATATTTCTTGAGTCTGGTGGCGAATTCGGCTGCGGCGAGGTTGAGGATTTCGCTGTCGCGGTGGCTCAGATTGAATGTTGCTCCGGCACCGCCGCCGCCCGGTCCCTGATTAAACCTGAAACTGAGTGCTTCGACGCCTGGTATTTCGCCGATTGCCTTTCGCCAGGCGGCTGCAAATTCACTCGACACGTAATCGCGTTCGGTTGCCGGAACCAGGAATGCGCGTACTGATCCCGAGGTTCCGCCGGAAATCGTTGAGAATATGCCGACGACCGAATCGCGCCCAAATTGCTCGACGACTTCATCGGTCTTGGACAGGAAATATTTCTCGACCTCGCGGATGCGGCTGACTGGTGATCCTTCGGCCATGCGGATGCTTGCGGTGACCGCATCGCCTTCGACTTCGGGCATCATCGTATATCGCATGCGGCCGCTCGCCACATATCCTGTGGTACCAATTAACAATGCAATTGCTATCGCTGCGACCAGATAACGCTGATTGACCGCAAATTCAATCACTTTGCGCACATAACGATTGATGAGGTATTCGAAACCGCGTGCAATCTTCATCTGGAGCGTGCGAATCAACGCGATAAATCCCACTGGATTCTTGCGCATACCGGCCAGATGCGCGGGCATAATCGTCATGACTTCCATCAGCGACAGCGACAAGATAATGATGACGATAACCGGCAAATCGCGATAGGTTTTGCCGAGCATACCGGGCAGAAACAGCAGCGGAATGAAAGCGATAATTGTGGTCAGGCACGAGAAAATGACTGGGGTTGCGACTTCCTTTAACCCAAGAATCGACGCCACAACGCCACTGTGTCCGTTTTCGCGGTGTACATAAACGGCCTCGCCGACGACGATGGAATCGTCAACCACGATACCCAGCGCCAGAATAAAGGCGAACAGCGAAATCATGTTGAACGACGTGCCCAGAAAAACCATTACCGCAATCGCACCGACAAAGGCGACGAGCATGCCCATGGCACTCCAGAATGCGATGCGGATATCCAGAAACAGCCCGAGAAAAACGAGCACCAGAATCAGACCGATTTTGGCATTGTCCATCAGCAGCTTGATTCGCACGCGATAAGAATCGGCGCGGTCATTGCGGATATGCACGCTGATGCCCTCGGGATAGGTGCCTTCGGCTTCGTCCAGATAGGCGCGCACGGCATCCGAAACGCTCACCGGCGTCTCGTCACCGACGCTGTACACCGTGATGCCAAGCGCCGGTTTCCCGTTGTATTGCGACGAATAATCCGATTCTTCGAAGCCATCGGTAAGCTTCGCAACATCGCTCAGATACACGGTGCGCCCGTCTTTGTCCGTTTTGAGCACGACTTTCTCGAACTCGCTGGCGTATTTCTTTCGCAATTGTGTGCGCAGCATCACAGCACCGCTTTCTGCCTTGAGATTTCCAGCCGACAAATCGATCGAACTCGACGAAATGGCCGATGCGACATCGGCAATCTTCAGGCCATATTTCTGAGTGGCTTCCTGTGAGATTTCGACAGCAATTTCGGGGCTTTCGCTGTTATCGACCTCGGCGATGCTCACGCCGTCACGGGTAAGCAAATCGTCACGTACCTGCTCGGCCGCCTCGTGCAGCGCGTGTTTCCCGACATCGCCGACGACCAGCAGCGTCAAAACCGTCGATTTTCGCGTCATTTCGCGCACAATCGGCTTTTCCATATCTTTGGGAAACGTCGTAATCGTATTCACGGCGCGCTCGATTTCGTTCTTCGAGCGCATCACATCCGCGCCGTCCTGCAGCTCAATGATGACGCTGCCCGATCCTTCGCTCGAAGTACTCGTCACCTGCTTGACGCCGTCGATCCCGCGCACCGTCTCCTCGATCGCCATCACAATGCCTTCTTCGACCTCGTCGGGCGTCGATCCCGGATAGCTCGCACTCACCTGGATGCGCTCGGTTTCGACGTTTGGCATCAGCTCCTGCCGCAGCGACGACACCATCACGAGCCCGCCGATTATAAACATAAACATCAGCAGATTCGCCGCGACGTGATTTTTCGCCATCCACGCCAGCGGTCCGCCAAACATCTCAGGCGTCAGTTTCTTTTTTTGTGGGGTTGGTTTATCCATAGGATTTATGCGTATATGAGAGACGTTCCATGGAACGTCTTTACCTGGTTTTTATGGTTAAATTTTGGGGCCCGCGCTATCGGCCGTATGGCCGATACGCGCCGGGCGGCCGGCTATCTGCGATACGCCGGCCGTTTATTGCGGCGGCCCGCCAGCCGGTCGTTCGCCACGATTGGGTCGTTCGCCGCCTCGGTTGGGTCGTTCGCCGTTTCCATCGCGATTGGGGCGCTCTCCGCGCTCACCCATTGCACGATCGCCTTCGGAAGGCGTTTCGCCGTTTACGCGCAGTTTTCGGCCGTTTATCGGTGACGAAATCAGCGTCGTTACAACGCGATCGCCATTATTCAGGCCTTCGGTGACATACACATTTTCGCTCGTTTTATAAGGCGTGACGATGTCACGGATTTCCAGCTTGCTCTTGCTGTTGCACACATAAACCTGATTCCCTTCGCGCACATAGGCGCGCGGCAGTTCAATGCTTTCAAGCGTCGTCGGCGCTTTGAGCTTAGCGTGTACGAACGTCCCAATCAAAAGCGGCGCATTCACCGGTTCTCCAAAGGGATCATCAACTGCGAGCACGATTTGCACCATGCGTCCCAAAGACTCGACCTGCCCAAGCATCGATAAAACGCGCGCTTTTCGTTCGATGGTCTGACCGCCAATATCATAACTCACCGATGCATCGATTTTGCTGAACATATCTTCGGTTGCGCCAGTCCATGCGATGAGTGAGGGCTGAAGACTCACTTTCACCCAGACCTGATCGTCGGCGACGACTGTACCCAGATTGGTTGCCCCCGAAACATAATCGCCCTGAGAAATGTTTATCGTCTGAACGACGGCATCATAAGGCATTTTGATGACGCTGCGGTCGTAATCGATCTGTGCCTGCTGCACGGAGATTTTGGCGAGCTCAACAGCAGCCATGGCTTCCTGCAGCTGGGGGTCGCGTCTGATCAAAGCCTCTTGTTCGGCGGTCAGTTCCTTGCCGTTCAGAATCGTCTTTTGCATGGCTTTGAGTTCGGCTTCAGCTGCGCGGCCTTTGGCTTTTTCCTGCACCAACGCGGTTTCGCGCTGGCTGAGCGTGATCTTGGCCTGCGTGAGCTTGAGCTTGTAATCCTCCGTCGAGATTTTGGCGATCACATCGCCTTTTTTCAGATGGGAACCGGGGAAAAACTTATCGCTCACATAGGTTATACGGCCATTTGCTTCACTTTTCAGATTCATCGTGCGACTGGCTTCGACTTCACCTGTCGATTCGAGCTGTATTTCATGAATGGCTTTATTATATGCCACGACTTCAACGAGTACGCCGCGATCAATGCGTTCGCCGCGTTTGGCCGTTTGTTTGTCGCCAAAGAATTTCATGAAAACGATACAGCCTATAAAAACAACGACAATCGCCAAAAAGCTCTGAATGATATAATGTCTTGCGCTGCTCACACCTAATCCTCATCCAGTTGTTCGAGCATTTCTTTAACCCGTTTGGTATTTTGTTCACTTGTATCTTTCAGCCATCCCGATCCGCCCATGGCTTTATAGAACGTGATTTGCGCGTTCAAAAGCTGACGGCGGGCATCCAGCTCGGACTGTGATGCCGAAATCAGGCTGCGCAAAGCCGAGAGCACGCGGTTATAGGTGACCTGTCCGCCTGTAAAATATTCGCGAGAAACCTCGAGAATATCGCGCTGCCGTTCGAGTTGAGCGCGGGCGTCGATCAGGGTTTGTTTGCGCAGATTCAAATTGAGCAAAGCCTCTTCGACTTCGGCAATGGCCTGCATCACGGTCACACCATACGCCAGACGCTGTTGTAAATAGGTGACTTTTGCGCGATCGATGGCTGTGGTCTTGTTAAAACCATCAAAGAGATTGATGGCCAGCGAAGCACCGACGTCCCACATCAGTCTTTCGAACAGCTCGGTAATCGTTTTGGAGCGATACGAAAGCGATGCGCTTAATCTCAGCGTCGGCAATCTGTCGGCGATCGCAATGACGATGCGGGCATCGGCCTGTTCAGCGCTTCTGCGGGCAGATCGGATATCCGGCCTGTTTTCGAGAAGCGAATCGACATCAATACTGCCGCCGACGTCGATTTCTTCGGGCAAAGATCCTTCGACGACCGGATTGGCTTTGCCGCCTGCAAGAATCTTCAGCTTATGCTGTGAAATGCGGATATTTGTGTCGAGTTCGTTCAGCGTCGCACGCAGCGTCTCGATTTGCTGCCGCTGCTCGAGTACATCCATGCCCGTTGTCTGGCCGTTGCGATAATATTCTTCGACAAGCTCGTAATAGCCTTCGGCGATTTCGAGCAG
>CAMKRB010000021.1 GCA_946415045.1 uncultured Myxococcales bacterium | reverse complement strand
GCCCTTCAATTCTGCGACAGCCGCCGGTACTTTCAGAATCTGTCGGACAGCTTCTTCGCCGTTGGAGATATCGAGGTTAATCGCGCGACCGCCGCAGATGCGCCGCATAGCCGGGATATCGCGGGCAGCCCCCGAAACCAGCGCGACAGATTTGGCACCGAACTGAGGCAATGCTCCGGCCATCGTGTCCATGCCATCTGTAAAGAACAGCGTGATACCATCATATTTTTTCGCTGCTATTTTTTCGAGCGGCGCAAAATCAGTCCCACCGTCGTAAGCGAGTTCATCCAGGGCAGCCAGCAATTTATCGCGACCATTCAACGTTTTTGCGGGTTCCAGCTTATTTCGGAACACGTGCAGTTCATACGTCGCATTCTGTGGCAAAGCGTCGATCAATTTGCGCGCAGCAGCGATATCACTAGGCGTTCTGCTGCCCGAAGCATCCCAAATGATGCGGAAATTCCTGGGCATCGGGATTGTGCTGGAAGCCTCAACCGACTTGACGCTTGCCACGAAATAACGATCGCCTTTGAACTTTTCGGTGCTCACGATGGTATCAGGCATATTGGGCATGGCGACGAGTACGTTTTCACCGGGTGTGATATCGGTATCGTGCGACTCGACCACCCAAACTGCCTGAGCCTGCGTGAAGCGGCTGTCGCCCAGACCGCCGACAGCAGGTGCAGGAATACCTTGAGCCACAACGCTAATTTTGATATCGCGGCTGGTGAGTTTTGTATCGGGCATAGGAAGTGCGAGCGCGGCATCGCCATTGGGTGCAATCATCAGCGGAGTTGTATAATCGACGCGCACGCGTCTGCCGCCATGGGCAGGAATCGGATAAATCCGTGTGCGATAGGCATTCCCCTTGATTTGCTCGACCAGTCCGGGATCGACGCCTTTTTTGACTTCATTTTCATAAGCCATGCGCGCCTTTTTCTTTTCGACGACCTGCGCATCCATCATCATGCCATCGATATCGATCGCATATCCCGAAACCACAGCTTCATCAGGCAGCGGGAACTCCAGCTCGCCCTCCATCACGCGGCTGTTTGGATTGTAGATGACAAACTCGGTCGAAACAGTGGCATACATGCCATTGACATGAGCATCGACACTATAAGCCTGCACACCTGGCGCGACCTCGGTGCCCGCGACATCCGCAACATCGACGTGAAAAATGTGAATCCGGTTCGCAAGTTCCCGTGTGCCGGGGTCAATCGAATCGAACTCGGTCGGAGAATACACGCAATCAAATCCATCACACGAAACCGCCCGTTTTCCGCTGATGCACACGCCATTCTCGCAGGAACCCAGGCACGTGAGGAAGTTACAGGGCACGCACTCATTGCTGACGCACATCGTCCGGCCAGCCTGCAAATCGCCATAGCTATGGTCCACATGGCCCCAAATGCTGTCTGACGCCCCCGAATCATTCTTACAATCGGCATCTTTGACGCATTCAACGCAGCGCCCCGAATCTATACAAATCCCATGGCTGCAGGGATTTTGCTCACTGCACGGCACACATTTGTGCTGGCTGCAAATGGGCGTCTCCGGATTCGTACAATGCGTCGAATACAGGCATTCCACGCACTGTTTTATCTCTTCATCGCAATACATATTGCGCTGGCGGCAGTTCGACCGTTTGCCGTCCTGCACATAACACGAATCGTCTGTATCTGCCTGTGGATTCAGCTCGCGAATCGGTTCATTAATGGGTTCGGTTCCGCCGCCCGACTGACAACCGGCCAGCCCCTCAGCGACCAACAGGCATAAAGCCAATAGCTGCCGATTCTTCCTGCTTCTTCGAAGTTCGCCATTCATCACCGCCTCCTTTCAATTGTGGATGATTCCACTGCACAGATCGCTGGCAATGTATCAAATCTATCGGGCGAAAATCAAAGTATAATTCATAAGGCTATGTTTAACCTGCGTGGATATAGCTTTCACACCAAACACAAATGCAATACAGGCTAAAAGCGTTGAGCGTTGAGCTTCGTGTCAAATCAACGTACACACGCGGCTATCACTCGTCGCACCCGACCATAAAGCAACCGACTTTGCTTTTGCATATCCACGTACTTTAAGCAGAGCCATTCATTATGTATGTTTTCGCGGGCTATCCCGCTGCACTGCCGTTTTGCAAACGTCAATGCAGCGGGATACGCCCCGCGACAAATGCTATGCCTGCGGCATACGCATTTGAACAGACTTTGCTCCACGAGCGTCATACAAACTGCTTATGGTTTATTGCTTATGGTGATGATCCATATCCAGACCACAAGCTATAAGCGATTTACTATAACCCATTATTCCATGATGATTGGAAGGGAAGATATCCCTCGCTCTATCTGAGCAATTCCTCGAGCACAAGCGCAGAATCGGTCTTATCGTCGCGATATTTGATGATGAGCGGGGCATAAGCCGACAACCCATTTTGACGTGCGAAATCGGATTTGAGTGCACGCGAACCGGGAACGACGACTGCATTTTGTGGAATGTGCAGCACGCCATCGATTGGACGAATCACAGTCTCGTTCACGAGATCGAATACGGGTGTGGATTTGGTCAGAATAGTGCCGGAAGCAAGCACAGCGCCCGCGTGGATATGCGCGCCTTCATACACGCCCGAGTTGCCGCCGACAAATGCGTTATCTTCAATAATCACGGGCAAAGCGCCAACCGGTTCAATCACCCCGCCGATCTGCGCAGCCGCCGAGATATGGCAGTGTTTTCCGATTTGAGCGCACGACCCGACCAGAGAATGCGAATCGATCATCGTCGCTTCATCAATATACGCGCCGATATTGACATAAGCCGGAGGCACAAGTGTCACGCCCGATTGTATACAAGCGCCCCTTCGAACCGTGGTGCCGCCGGGCACAATGCGGATGCGGCGTTCGACCAGATTCTTCATCGACGGCCACAGATTGTGCTTGTCACAGAACTGAAAATCGCCCTGTTCATGCGCTTCGAGATGTCCCAGTTTAAACCCGAACATGATGAGTTTTTTGACGCGCATATCGCAAATCCAGTTGCCATCCTTATCGGGATAAGCTGCACGCACCTGCCCCGATTCGAGTAACTGCAAAAATTCCGAAAAAGCCTGGTGCGCAGCATCCAGACCGGCATTTTGAGATTGTAACGAAGATTCTATTGTTTCAATGAGCTTATTCAACATATTCACAACCCTGTTTCAGCGAGACAATACAAGGCACCGAAAGCGCCTTATATACAGAATTATGGCATGAATATGCGGATATGGCGAGCAAAAAGCAAAGATGAAAACGTGACTTTTCAGTTCAAAATGCTATACTATCTGCGGGAATTATCTATCGGGGGATCGTGCTGTCGTGTTGTTTTTTTTAAAAGCAAGCATCTGTGTGAGGCGAACATGAACAGAATACTGTTAAAATCCTGTGTTTTGGCTGTGTTATGCGGCATTCCGTCCGTATCATTTGCGTATGGCGAAGGCGAGGATATCCCGCACGGCGCACGGGTGATCCACCTGCTCACCAACGAAGCGAGGGCCGATGTTACAGATGCGCTGGCCGGGTGCGGTTCCAATTGTCCCGAAGGACTGTCGTGTTTTGCCGAAACACTTCCGCCGCTGTGGTGGGATAACGATTTATACAGGATGGCACAATTCCATACAGTACTGCAGGCTTATCTTGGATGCACCTGCCAGCATAACAGCCCTTGTCAAATCAGCTCAACCATCGGCCGTGACTATCCCGATACCTGCGATGGCCATCCTGCATGCGCATGTACAGACGGCGCAAATACATGCAATGATACAGGCACAGATATTTCGACAAGAGCCAGGTATTTTACCCAGTATTTTCAAGGTGAAAATGTCGCATGGTCCGGCAACGGCTCCTATGATGGTCACAAATCCGGTCCATACAAAACCTTTTTCCAGTGGCTGCACGAAGAAGGCAATACAAGTACGTGCACCAGAAATTCCTCCAATGGCCACCGATTCAATATACTTTCGCCAAACTATGTAACGCTCGGCGTCGGATTTGATATACAAAATGTATATTACAGCATCTGGAATACCAAGTATTATGGTCTTTATGCGACCCAGGATTTTGGCACAAAAGCCGCAGAAAAGCCCGCTCTGACAGCTGGTTCCAACTATCTGGACGATAAATCCGTGCTGCACTTCGACACGCACTACTATTCCAATGTTGCTGCATCCAAAGTCTTTCTGTCACTGAACGGTGAATGTATAGAATTATCGCTCACCCATGGTTCGGATACAAACGGATCATACGGTACAACCAACGTTCCCGAACCAGGCAAATGCACGCCATATATGTTCGAAGTACAGGATGCCAAAGGAAATATCAGCAGATTTCCGTCGACCGGCAGTCTGTTGTATTCCATCAATACAACCGCAAAACTATGCGAAAAATCGTGGCAAAACGTATCGGTTTCGTCCTGTTTGTCGTCGACAGTCGTGTGCACCGGCGCTCAGCACGTCGATGCATCAGGCACCGGATGCGAAGCCGATTCCGTTTCGAATTGCGGTGTGCACGGAAATGACTGTACCAAACTGGACGGATGGGCCAATGGCAATTGCAACAATGCGGCTTGTGTATTTACCGAATGCCAGTCGGGATATCATCTTCACGAAGGTTCCTGTGAAGAAGATTCCATCGGGAATTGCGGACAACACGGCAATAATTGTACAATTCAAATCCGCGACTGGGCAAACGGCGATTGTACAAATGGCAGCTGCGTCGTTACGGCATGTCTGAACGATAAAATTGTATCCCAAAACAGTTGTATCGATAATAACCCCGGCCCCCAGGATCCCAGCTGCGAAGCGGGTAATCATCCATACAACAATTCGTGCGAAGCCGATTCTGTGGAACATTGCGGTTCTCACGGGAACAGCTGCGCAACAGCCATCGCCGACTGGGCTGACGGAAGCTGCACCAATGGCAGCTGCATCGTCACGGCATGCGCAAATCAAAAGATCGTATCTCAGAACCAGTGCATCGACAGCGGATCTGGTGACCCCGTCGATCCCGTCGATCCCGTCGATCCACCGACACCAGTCAAACCGGCAAATCCCAACGACTATGTCGAAGCCGAACTGCTTGCACAGGAAAAGGTATCGGAGGATTGTTCCGGAAATCCAGTCTCCAGCCATCGCCACCTGCCGCTGTTGATGCTTTTGGGTGCCATGGGTCTGGGACTGGCCAGAAAACGCAAGGTGTAAAGCGCACCGCTATTCGATATCGTCCGGCCACACAGACCCCTGCTGCGAAACGTCCACAAGTGGAGCACGGGATTTGTGGTGGCTGCGCGTCGATATTCCCTTGCGATCGCTGTTTTCCGCGGATTGCGCATGATCGCGGTTATCCGCCGGTTTGGGGCGTTCGCGGTTATCCGCCGGTTTGGGGCGTTCGCGGTTATCCCGTGCCTGAGCACGTTCTCGGTTATCCGTTGATTTGGCGCGTTCGCGGTTATCTGATGATCCGGGACGCGGACGATTATTTTTGCGCGGCGCACGGGAAGCGGGATGATTGCGCTGCCATTTGTCGAGGCTGTCGTTGACATTGAACTGTGCATCATCAACAGCTTCATCACGAACATCATCGGTTTCGATGCTGCCGGTTTCGATGCTGTTTGCTTCGGCAGCATCCACATCTGCTGCAGCGGCGACGGTTACATCGGCGATAGGCTGGCGTTTTGTCTGGCGAGCACGCGATTTTGGTGCATAGCTGTTGTCCAGACTTTGCGCATTCAGCGAATCGACGACTTCATCGAGATCCAGACTGTCCAAAGATATATCGCGAATCACCGGCTTTTTGTCAGCATCGCGGGCAACGGCGCTTTCGCGGGATGCATTCCGGTTAAATGCTCTTTCACTGCGATTTCCCGAATCATTCGTGTTGCGCTGCCGGGATGTATTGTTTTTCATGAACTGGCGTGCGCGATCGATATCGAGCTCAATGCTGCACACGACGATGCCGTGATCGCTCTTGCAGCGATCCTGCGGTTTTTTGGAGAACGTCTGATCGACGAGGTGATCGTTATAGACCGAGACGAGCCCGACGCGACCGGTGTTGCGGGGATACTCGGTGACGAGTTCCTGACTGACCATGATGTGATCGAGGCTTTCGTACATGCCATTGTGAATATGGGTATAGTAGAAATCCTGATAACTGCGGCGAGCCTGAATATCCTTGACGTGATACAGCAAAACGTCCCAGACACTTTTCTTGACATCATCGGGAAGCCGGTGCTGCGGGACTTCGCCGGATATGATACGCGTGGTCACAGCATTACCAACGTCATTCACATCGCCGCATACGATCACGGGGCGATCGGGGATTTTGAGGGTATCAGCAACCAAAGCGCGCAAAGCGACGGATTCCGAGGCCCGCAGCATGAGCGAACGGCTTTCGGCGCGCGCAATATCCACGGGATTTTGCTCATCTTCGCCCTCATAAAAGATGCCGCGTTTGGATTTGAGGTGAACCACAAAGACAGTAATCACCCCATATTCCTTGATTCGGATATCGGCCTTGAGGACGGGACGGGTAAAGGTTGTAAACGGCAGGATGACTTTATCGCGTCCCTTTGGATTGAAATCGATGATGGCGGATTGTGGAAAATGCGTAAAGACCTCGACGTTTTCAACGGGATATCGCGAAAGCAATGCGACGCATGGCTGATCTCCCGATTCATCGGCGACATACAGATGTGCTTTTTGGTAGCCAGGCATTTCGGCGAGCACATCGTTCATGGCTTCTCGATGAAAAAGCTCCTGAAAACCGACGATATCGGCATCCATCTGTTCGAGCATGAATTCCACCCAGTCACATTTGCGATCGTAATCGTCCTGTGAGCATTGGAGCGTCCCACCATAGAATCGGGTATTGGGCAGCATGAAGTTCATCAGATTGAAAGTGCCGACCTTGATCGTTTTGATGTTTTTGTACATTTGAACGGATTTCCCCAGGTAATTAAATGCTTTGTATCGTGATGATATTGGAAAAATCAAAGCGCGCAGCGCGCCCCCGGCGTATTCGCGACCGAGCGAATAGACGGGGGCATCGCGTTGCAGGGGCGACAGCCCCAAAACGCGAAAAATAGCCGCGTATGCAAAGCATAGCGGCTATCACCAAAAGCAAACCAGGCGGTATTAACCGATATTAACGACGATATCGTCTTCGGTATTGGGCTGACCGTCGGCACCATTGGAGAAGATTTTAACTCTGTTGCCGGTTTTTTCGAATGTGAAATCGTTATCCCAGCCATCGCGGGGGACGGAATCGGCATCGATAAGTTTGCGATTGTCAGGGGTTTTGATGAGATCATCGAGGCTGTTGGGCATTTTGCGGTAGTTGATTTTGTAGGTCTCGACTGCGGATTTGAACTGCTGCAGCTGGATGGTGGTCGTTTTTTCGTTACCGGTATCGAGTGCACCGAAAACGTTGACGCCAACGAGGGTCATAACCGAAGCCATGATGACGAGTACGATCATGATTTCGATGAGGGTCATGCCTTTGCGCATGTACGATTGTTTCTGGGCACGTTTGATATATTCGCGATAAATTTTAATCATTTGAAACTCCTGTGTGATATGGCGCGATTGAGCGACGCTTCTATATACCCGAACGCACAACAAATGTCATGTATTTCGTGGATTAACCGAAACCGTCGCTGAGCTGCATGATGGGGAGGAGGATGGCGATAACGACGAAGCCGATGGTACCACCCATGACGACGATCATGAGGGGTTCGAGGAGGGATGTGAGGGCTTCGACTTTGACGCTGGTTTGTTCTTCGTAAGTATTTGCAACGGAATTGAGCATTTCCTCGAGGCGTCCGGCGCGCTCGCCGACGCTGATCATGTGCAGCATCAGTGCGGGAAATTCCCCGGAACGTTTGAGGGGAGCGGCGAGTGTTTCACCCTCGCGGACGGCTTCGTGCGCGGTCTCGACAACTTTCGAAAGCACGACGTTTCCGAGCGTCGATTTGACGATGTCCATGGCTTTGAGCAGCGGCACGCCGCTGGCGAGCAAAGTGGCAAGCGTCTTGGCAAAACGCGAGATCGCGACCAGGCGATTGATATTGCCGATGATGGGCACTTTGAGCAGGAATCCATCCCAGATGGTGCGTCCTTTGGGGGTCGCGACCCAGCGTTTAAAGCCATAGCCGATGGCGACTGCGATCATGATGAGCAGCCACCAGTAATTGTTCACGGCATCGGTCATGGCGAGGAGCAGCCGGGTGACACCGGGCAATTCCTTGCGCTGCTGTTCGAAGAGTTTTGTCACGCGAGGGACGACGAAAACGAGCAGCACGATCATCAGCACGCCGCCGATGATGATCATGATGATTGGATAAACCATGGCCCCGATGACTTTTGACCGCAAACGCTGCTGGCTGGTGAGAAAATCGGTGAGGCGCTCCAGAACGACGTCAAGAGATCCGGAAGATTCGCCGGCGCGGATCATGCTGATATACAGCGTATCGAACAGTTTGGGATATCCGGACATGGCATCGGCAAGGCTGGAACCCTCGCTGACCTTGGATTTGATATCGGTGAGCGCGGTTTTGAGCACTTCCTTTTCGGCCTGGTCGGCGAGTGCCGTCAAACATTCGACGAGCGGGATCGCGGCTTTTTGCAGGGTGCAGAACTGGCTGGTAAAATCCTTGATATCCTGTTTGGAGACGCCGGATCCGATTTGAAGATTGAACGATTTCTTATTGGCATCAGATTTTGAGCCGGATTTTTCTACAGCCTCACTCAGATAGACGCCGGTTTTGAGCAACGCATCGCGCAGCGCTGCTTTGGAGGCGGCTTCCTTTACGCCTTTGATTTGTTTTCCGTGGCCGTTGAGGGCCTTGTATTCATAAAGAGGCATAGGCTATCTGAGGAAAAGAGAGACACGACAGAGCGTCTTAACTTAATAGGAAACGATAAAACTACTCCGTGACATCCTGCGTAACGCGCAGTACTTCGGGGATGCTGGAGATACCGGCGAGAACATTGGCGATACCATCATCGCGCAAGCTGGTCATGCCATTTTTCTCGGCTTCGTGGCGAATTGTCGCGCCGTCAGCGCGCTGCATGACCAGACGACGGATGGCATCGGTAATCACCATCATTTCGTAAATTGCAGTACGGCCTTTATATCCGGATTCGTTGCATTCCTTGCATCCGCATGGCTTATAGAGAACGCCGCCGACCGAAGCCAGCTGTTCCGGTGTGATACCGATTTCGGCCAATTCTTCGGGCGAAGGTTCATAGGGCATCTTGCAAATCGGGCAAAGGCGGCGAATCAGTCGCTGCGCCATCGCGAGCTCAAGCGAAGAGCTGACGAGGAACGGCTCGATGCCCATATCGATGAGACGGGTGAAAGCGCCGGCGGCATCGTTTGTATGCAGCGTCGAGAAAACGAGGTGGCCGGTGAGTGCGGCCTGGATCGCGATTTCGGCGGTTTCCTGATCACGGATTTCTCCGACCATCATCACGTCGGGATCGTGACGCAGATAGCTTCGCAGACCGGTTGCGAAAGTGAGCCCGATCTTGGCATTCACGGGCATCTGGCTGATGCCGGCTAGCTGGTATTCGACAGGGTCTTCTACGGTGAGAATATTTTTATCGGGCGTATTGATGCGGTTGAGGCATGCATACAACGTCGTGGATTTACCGGAACCCGTAGGCCCGGTGACCAGAATGATGCCGTGTGGCTGCGAAATCGCGTGCGTGATGATGCGATAATGGCGCTCATTAAAGCCCAGATCCTTGAGATCGCGCAGAATTGCCTGCTGATCGAGCAGTCGCATGGTGATGCGTTCGCCATGAACTGCCGGTGCGGTTGCGACACGGACGTCGATATCGCGGCCGGCGATTTTAAAGCGGATACGACCGTCCTGAGGAATGCGCTTTTCGGCGATATTGAGGTTGGACATAATTTTGACGCGCACGACGATGGCGCTGTGAAAACGCTTGGGAGCGCGCGCCACTTCCTTGAGCACGCCGTCGACGCGGAACCGGATGATAACGTTTTCTTCGGCCGCCTCGATGTGAATATCGCTTGCGTGCTCGCGCATGGCCTGCTGGAAAACCATGTTCATCAGGCGGATAATCGGGCCTTCGTCGTCACTGGCCGCATGATTGAGAATATCCTCGATATTCTGGGCTTCTTCTTCCTCGCCGACGGGTTTCTTCGTCTCGAGGTCATCGACCATGTTGTTGAGATCGCCGCGTTTATCGTAAACCCCGGTAATCAGCGCATGAACGGCCTTTTGCGGCGCAAGAATGGGAATCGGCTCAAACCCGGTGAGCACGCGGATGAAGTCGATGCCATCGGTATTGAGCGGATCGGTCAGCGCCGTGAGCACGAAATTGCCGCGCATCTGGAACGGCATGATGTACTGGCTCATCGCGACGTTGTAGTTGTAATCTTTCGACAGCGTCATATCGACCTGTTCGAGGTCGAATGTTTCCCAGACCTCGATGCCAAACTGCAGCCCAAGTGCGCGCTGAATATCGATTTCCTTCACGAATTTCTGTTCGATCAGAATCTCGCCGATTTTCTTACCGGAATCCATCTGCTGCTGTTCCAGCGCAGATGCAAGCTGCTCCTGAGTTACGAGCCCGTGACTGAGAAGTATTTCGCCGATACGGCTGCGTCCAAACATACGAAATCACTCTTGCGAAATCAAAAGTATAGAAGTATCGGGGGGCAGCGGCCCCCCGCGCGGCTATCGCATACGCGATACGCCGCTCCCCCCGCTACGGGGCCGAGGCCCCGTAACGCCCCGATCCCGGATACCCCAAGCCCTAGTTTCTGGTCGGTCTGTTGCCACCGCCGGATCTGGTGCCACCTGCGCCAGCGCCTCTGTTCATGCCGCCAGCACCTCTATTCGCACTGCCAGCGCCTCTGTTCGCGCCACCGGCACCTGCATTACGTCCGGCACCCATACCAGCAGGGGGCGTGGGGCGTGTACCGCCGGTTCCGCCCGAACCCGAGCCGCCGCCATAAGAACCGCCGCCGTAAGATCCGCCAACCGAGGTGTAGCCATCCGAGAATCCATCGGGCAAATCGATGCCGTCATCTTCGGCCGTCATCTCTATGATGTTCTGCGCTTCACGAATCGCATTAATCTCGCCTTCTTTCGTATCGATTGTCTGGCGGATTTCTTCGAGCAGACCATGCTTTTTATCGAAATCAACGCTGCGTACATACGTCAAATCCTTGCGGCCAAAGAACTCGAGGAACTGATCGCGTTCCTGCTGCTTGCGCTTGCTGATTTTGTCGAGATCTGCATTGCTCTCGATGATATAGGGCGTCAGCATCAGCAACAGATTCTGTTTCTGAATCGTCTTTTCGGTCGAACGGAACAAATAACCAAGCACAGGAATATCGCCGAGCAAAGGCACTTTTGAAACAGACTGTGATTCGCTGTCGCGCACAAGGCCGCCCAGAACAACGGTTTGCTGATCGGGCACCACGACAACCGTCTTAAGATTTCGCATACGCGTCGAAGGACCACCCAAATCCGAGCCGCCCGGTTTTACTTCTTCAATCTCTTCGGTGATATCCAGACGAACCGTGCCACCTTCGTTGATCTGCGGTTTGATATTGAGTGTGAGCGCGACATCGACACGTTCGATGGATGTGCCATAGCCGCCGATCAAACCGCTCAAAGCCGAGGTTGCCGTGTTGTTGGCACCCGACAGTGAATTGAGCAAAGACGAATAGTTCGAAGCCGTGTTGGTGATGTAAGGAATTCTTTCACCGACGCTGATTTCAGCTTCCTGATTATCGAGGGTAAGGATTGTTGGGGTTGAAAGCACATTGACGTCTGTATTTGTCTGCAATGCATTCAGCACCATGCCAAGACTTGGGATGCTGAGTCCCGCGACCTCAAGCGAAGGACCGGCAAGCGCCATCAGGAATCCCGGTGTGCTGTCGCCCGACAGGAACATGGCTGCAGGCGAAATACTCGACAGCGAATTGAGCTGTGTGCGGCCGGCCCAATAGCCATCGCCCTGGCCGGTATCGAACACGTTGCCGCCGTGCATCACGATGCCCAAATCGCGGGTGCGTTCCAGACTCACTTCCATAATGGCAGCCTCGACATACACCTGACGTCTGGGTCGATCGAGTTCCTTGATCACGTTTTTGATGGCCAGGAAATCCCGCGGACTGGCAACGACGATGAGATCATTCGTCGATTCATTCGCCACAACGCTGATATCTTCACCCTGCAGGGTGCGGCTGGCAGCATTGGAATTGTTGTTTCGATTGTTGTTATTCTTTGACGTGATATCCGAGATCACCTGGTTCAAAGCCGAATAGACTTCGGTGGCTTCGGAATTCTGCAAATGCACGACATTGATCTTGCCGGAATCCGGAATCTCGACATCCAGCTTGAGGATGAGACGCTTCATCTTTTCGTAGCTGCGTTCGTCGGCAACGATGATGAGCTTATTGGTGCGTTCATCGGCAACGATCTGGCTCACGCGCATCTCGGTCTGCGTGTTGTTGGCATTGGCATTATTATTGGTGTTACGATTCGAGTTGCCGGACTTCGACACCTGAAATACCTGGGTGAGCAGTTTTTCCATATCGGCGACCGAAGCATACTGCACCGGATAGACCCAAATTTTTTCGCCCTCACTGCTGCCGTTATCCATCTTTTTGATAAAGGCGAGCATGCGGTTTACCGAATTACCGGTATCCGTGATGATGAGCGAATTGGCGGCAGGATAATCGACGATCACACCATTGGACGTTTTGAGCTGTTCGAGTACCGGTTTAATCTGCGAGACATCGATGTATTCCAGCGTGGCAATATGGGTGACGAGCGAATCATTTTTGGGCACCGATGCATCCCCATAGGTTGCAGGCAGAGGTTCTTTCACGCCGTTGTTGAGCTCGACGATCTTATAGAATTTGCCGCTGGGAACGACGGTGAGTCCATTCATCTGCAAAGCCGACAAAAACGCCTGATAGGCTTCGGCCTGAGAAACAGGATTTGGGCTGATGATCGTGATTTTTTTACCGGTTCGCAGGGAATCTGCGACGATGAAGTTGCGGCCGGTTTGAGCGCTCATCAGTTTAACGACATCGCTGAGCTCAGCATCGCGGAAATCGAGGGCAATCTTGAGATTTTTTGGGGTCGTTTTGACGTTGAAATCCTGACCAAAATTCTGTTCAAAATCGAGGGATTCCCCAAAGATCACCCCGCCTTCGACGCCGACGCCCTGCTGTTCGGCAGCGGGAGCATTTGGTGCATTCTGTTCGTCCGATCCGGTGTCGTCTTTTGGCGCATTTCGTTTAACGACGCCAGGCTGAGACCGGCGGGAATCATTGCCGACGACCTGATCATCGTCAGCATCCTGGGCCAAAGCCGTTGCCGGTAATTGCATCACAAGCAGCCCGGCACTCAGTGCCATCGCTGCCATTATTATGTAAGTTCTCAACTTTTTGTGCATTGTTCTATTATCTGCCTTCGAAGGATTGCATTTCCGCATATCCAAGCCTGATTCCATTGATGACTGTCAATTGTCAGAATCCGATGCGACCATGTGTTATTTGAGCTTAAAGGTCAGCGTTTTTTCCTGACCACTTCGGTTTATCTTGATGCCGATATCCTGCCCCGGGTTAAGCGCATCGAACAGTGCCATAGCTTTTTGAGGTCCGTCGACCTGCTGGCCGTTCACATCGATGATTGTGTCGCCCGATTTCAGCCCGAGCTGGGCATAAACCGAACCATTTTCAATGCCAAGCAACCGGAAGCCGCCGATATTTCCACCCTTATAGACGGGCTGAACCTTTGGCAATGGTCCATAAGCCGAATTATTCTTGAGGGAATTGGGATTCTTACGAATCTGTTCCACGACATCGCGGGAAACTTCGTAAGTATCTGTGCCCACTTTTTTCACGACCTCAGTCGACGCTGGTGACGCAGCATCTGCAGTTTTCTTTTCGGCATCTGCCGCAGCTTTTTCACGCAATTTCTCGGCCTGTTTGTCCTTCTCGGCCTGTTTTTCGAGTGCGACTTTTGCGTCGTTCAAGTCCTGTTCAGTCGTGCGCGTGTCGATGTATTCCAGGCGGTTGTTCTGGGTCGTGCGTTCCAGATAGACGCGGTTGCGCACAATCTTTAGGATTCTGGCTTCCTTGAGCAGCATATCGCCCTCATTGAGGTACACCATCCGCGCATCTGCGCCCCCCTCCAGCGGCATGAACATCGCTATGGAATACGCCGGAATATTCGCCACCTGAGTACCCACGAGCAGCACTCGCATATCGGTCAGCACTGGCCGTACACCATCGCCTGCAATTTCTTCAAGGACCTCGACTTCTTCAACGATTTCCGGCACTTCATCGGGTTCATCAGGTTCTTCCGACGTTCCTTTCTGATTGAACAGATTGCGGTTAAACAGGAGTGATTCGTTATCTTCCTGCACGGCATCGGCCTCAATTTTGATCTCCGATTCGTCGATCACATTGACCTGATAGGGCGTAATGACTGCCACTTTTTTGCCGATGATATTCCCGATACCACTGGCAGCCAAAACCGCAATCAGAACGCCGACAGCGGCCATGACAATTCGAACGATCAGACGCACTCGCGAATCCATGACTTACTCCACAGCGCTCAAATGAATGGTTCGCCGAACGCCGCGATGCTCGACTTCAACCGTGCTTGTTCTCTGCCTGCCGGCGGCCATGTTCACAAACATCAGCGCCATAGGCTCCATATCCGGCATTTTTCCGTTAATTGCCATCACAATATCGCCAGAAACCAATCCGATTTTGGAAAACAGCGTATCTTCCGGAACCTCGACCAGCCGATATCCTTCGATCTTGCCATATTCCACGCGAGGCGAAACATTCAGTGCAACCGATGCTTCCCAAATATTCTTTGCCTGATCCGAAACCGCTTCATGCAGCACCTTGTAATTACCCTCACCATCCTGCCATACCATATCGTCGGTGAAGCGAATGAGCGGAGACTGCGGCAGCCGTTCGAATCTGGTTTCGGCATAAACCATCGGGTATTTCGTGAGCAATGCCCCATTGAGCGAGCCGCGCTCGCCGATCTTCTGGGTGGGCTCTGCACCATCGCTCAGCGCTGCATAAAGCATGGAATCATCCATCTTCTCGCGTTGCTTGTGCGCAACGTGATGCGAAACCGCCTGTTTGGATGCTGCCGGCACATTATCCACAGCCACAAATCCATTCACCGGCGTTTCCGGCGCTGCCCCGATTTCGTCGGCATCGGTATGGACAGACCACAGGCCCCACAAGCACACAGCAACTGCAACCACAGTCACGACGATAAATATGCAGAACTTTGACTTACTGTCTTTCATACCGGTTTCCGAAAAACTACATCACACAAAACCCCACCGTTTCCTACAGCCATTTCGATATTTTAGCAAGTTTCGCGATACTTCCACCTGCCTTTTTCATAACGCAGGCAGGCAAATACAGATTCCATTTTTTTGTTCACCGGTTATTGACCATAGCATCCGAACTGGAATATTCATCTGCGACAGCTTGTGACCCGATTTTCCCAGATTTCGGTGATATCACGGGAATATGCGGGTCTCCTGCACCATTGTTTCACAATGGCGCAATTGCACCGACACAATTCCCCATCACCAGAGACTCATGCATACACATCATATTCTGGTCATCGCCATATTATCCGCCCTGCTCTCGCTCGTCGCCCTATCTCCATCCAAGGCATTTGCGCAAGACAGCATTGACGAACTCGTCACCAACAAAAACGCCGACGGATACAAGCGTTCCAGTAAAACGGGACGCGTCTTTGCCGAACTCGGCATGGGCACAGTTGGCCTCGTCACCGCAGCTGCACCATCCGCTTTAGTCTTTTTAGGCAGTGCGATTTTTTTCAGTGATGCCGGTATGATTGCCGGTATAGGAGTATTTGAACTCATCGTAACCCCTATCACAGCCGAGCTGGTCTATCAGGGCGGTCGCCTCACCGGAGGCCGTGCAAGACACTGGGCCGCATATGCCGGTGGTTATGCAGGAATGGCAACTGGCCTTGCACTCGGCACCATAGGATTTACGTTTGATGCCGGTATCGAGGGGTATCTCATCGTTGCCGGTATTGCAGTTCCCATTCTCAGTCTTGTCGGATCCATCGTCGGCTACGAATTGTCCGAAAAAAAGGAAACGAACCGGCTGAAATCCGACCGTGACAAACTGGTGCAAAGTCAGAGTCAGCAAAGATCTGCCCCAATCATGATTACTCTGTATTCGGGCACTTTTTAACGCGCAGCCTGACGGCTGAGCCAATACGCCCTGCATTCAGGGCTCGTTATTTACATTTTTCTCAGGAGAGTGAAATTGAAAACCAATAGAATCGTTCGCGCAGATGGTAAAGTTCTGAACACCGGTGGTTGCCTGTGCAGTGCCCCAAGGCCGGATATTCCCGTCTACAGCTCTACTCGCTATAAATCATCCCAGCTCCCCAAAAAGGTCGACTTGCGACCGTTTATGACTGCCATTGAAGATCAGGGACAAATCAACAGCTGCACGGCAAATGCAACCGTCGGTGCACTCGAATACCTGATCAAAACCAAATATAATGCAGAAGTCGACCTCAGTCGTCTGTTTGTATATTACAACGCAAGAGCTGCGCGTGGTGAAACCAATGTCGATGATGGTTCCTGCATTTGTGATGCAGTCGATTCTCTCAAAAAAGTCGGCATCTGCACCGAAGATATATGGCCAAACGAGAAAAAACTCGTTCTGAAAAAGCCGAACCGCGAGTGCTATAAATCTGCCTCAGAGCTTTTGATTTCCGGATGCAAACGCGTCAAAGTGAGTCTGGATGATTACAAACTGGCGCTTGCAGAAGGCAACCCGATTATCTTTGGTATGTCGCTGTTTAATTCATTTGACCGACAGCGCCGTAAGGGATTTGTTCCCATGCCGTCCCGCGACGATACATCCCGCGGCAGTCACGGCAGTCACGCCATGCTGTGCGTCGGTTATTCTGATGTCGATCAGGTCTTTATTGTACGCAATTCGTGGGGCACAAAATGGGGCGATCACGGCTATTGCTATATTCCATACAATTATCTTGCAAACCCCAAATACAATGGCGGCGACAGCTGGATTATCGATATCCCCGAAAACACCGATACCGATTTTGACAACACTTCCGAAGAAGAAGAAGAGTGGGACAACGAAGAAGCCTGGAGTGATGACGATGAATCCGTTCTGACGGATTTGAACGACGAATTCGCCAATATGGACGATGAACAATGGCAGGCGTTTAACGATGCCATGGGAAAATACGATTTACCCTATCGTCTGGGTGCTCTGTTTGCCATTGCCTGTGTGATGGACGACGATATTTCTGATGAAGAATACCAGGCATCCGTTGAACACCTTCAGAATGTATTGAAAATATTCAACTACAAAATGGATGCATGCAGGGTGTTCAAGCGCTGCTTTAAATTGGCACAGAATGAAGGTTTTCTCGAAGAAACCGTTGAAATTCTTGGAGAATATCTCTCACCAGGTGCACTCGCGACCATCGCCAAAAATATGTATGAAATCGCCGGTGCTGACGGCCTCGACGCACAGGAAGAAGAATTCATCGATGCACTCGTCGGCGCCTGGCTGGATTCGGATGAAGAACTTGAATATAACGAAGATTATGACGACGATGATGATGATGATGATGACGATGACGACGATGATGAAGAAGATGATGATGACGATGACGCATACTTTTTAGACGATGATGAGGGATGGGACGACGACGATGATGATGACGACGATGATGATGACGAAGATTATGACGACGATGATGATGACGACGATGATGATGATGAAGAAGATGATGATGATTATGACGATGATGACGACGACGATGATGATGACGACGATGATGATGACGACGATGATGATGATTATGACGCTGATGATGATGATGACGATGATGATGATGACGATGATGATGACGAAGATTATGACGACGATGATGATGACGAAGATTATGACGACGATGATGATGACGATGACGAGGATGACGAAGATTATGACGATGACGAGGATGACGAAGATTATGACGATGACGAGGATGACGAAGATTATGACGATGATGAAGATGAAGATTACTAAGGAATCTCTGAATTAATGGCCCCTGCCCCCTGCCCCTTTTTCGCCAAGGGGCAAGGGAAGCGGGTTTGCACTGACCTTCAGTCAGTTTTTTTTGCAATGATTCAGAAGTTTCCTAAGAAATCGCAATCACCGACTTGAGTGAACTGATTCACGATGATGCATTGGATGCAAAATATCGCTTATCAAGCGTACGATAGCCAATGGCCTCGGCGAGGTGTCTTTTGGTAATCTGAGGGGAATGCGCCATATCGGCGATGGTTCTGGCCACTTTAAGGATCCGGTGATGAGCCCTTGCGCTCATGCCCATTTTGTCGATCACGCGCTGCATCAGTTTGTGACCATCATCATCGAGTACGCAGTACGTCCGGATTTCAGGGACGCCCATTTGTGCATTGCAGCGAATATGCGTATTTTCAAAGCGTTTGTGCTGTATTTCGCGGCATTCGATCACGCGTTCGCGAATGATTCCGGAGGGTTCGGATTTTTTCGGATTTCGCATTTCTTCATAGGAAACTTCAGCAACTTCGAGCTGAATATCGATGCGATCGAGCAACGGACCTGAAATCCGTGACTGGTAATGTTCAATGGATTCGCGCTTACAAATGCATGGTTTTCGGCGGCTTCCCAAATTTCCGCAAGGGCATGCATTCATCGAAGCCAGCAGCATAAACTGCGCGGGGAACTGAACGCATTGCAATCGCCTGGTGATATTGACCATGCCATCTTCGAGGGGTTGTCGCAGCACTTCGAGCACCTGTCGTTTAAACTCGGGCAATTCATCCAGAAACAGCACGCCGTGGTGCGCGAGTGAAATCTCTCCGGGTCTTGGGGAGGGCGAACCACCGCCCACGAGCCCGACATCACTGATGGAATGATGCGGCGAACGAAATGGCCGGGTGTCGATCATCGCACGGGTGCCCAGATTGCCCGAAACGCTGTAAAGCGCGGTCACTTCGAGGGCCTCGTCGAAAGAAATAGGCGGGAGAATCGTCGGCAGGCGCTGAGCGAGCATGGTTTTTCCGGATCCTGGCGGACCGATAAAGATGAGATTGTGACCGCCGGCCGCAGCCACTTCAAGTGCTCGCTTCGGAACCGTCTGGCCGCTCACATCTGACATATCATTGGGTGACAAATCCGTCCCCATCTGGCGGCTGCCCGCAATATAGCGAGGCGGCAATTCATTGTGCCTGAGCGCATTATAGCATTGCCGCAGCGTCGTCGGGCAATAGATTTCCATCCCCTCGACAAGCGCCGCTTCGGCGGCATTTTCGGGCGGCACCATCACTGCTTTTAATCCCGCTTTCTGAGCCGCCAGAACCAACGGCAGCACGCCACGAACCGGCCGGATATCGCCCGTCAGAGCCAGTTCACCCATCACCATGCATCTGTCGAACAAATCCCATGCAGACGGCGGAAACTCACCATTCGCCAGCAAGATCGCCAATGCGATCGGCAAATCATAAGTAGTACCGTCTTTTCTCACATCTGCCGGTGCCAGATTGAGCGTGATGCTCGTGTTGGGAAAATAGATATCCGATTCCATAAATGCGGATCGCACGCGCACTCTTGACTCCCGCACAGCACCTTCAGCCAGACCAACTGTCAGGAAATTTTGCTGCCCGAATCCAATCTGAACCTCGATACTGACACAATACCCCTCAACGCCCAAAAGCGCACCACTTCTCGTCCTGCCAAACATAAGACATCTCCCTGTCATTGCGGCGTTGCCGCGTTATCACGACGAGGACAGCGTTTGTCCTCGACAGGAATGATGCCGTTGAGCATGGATTTGTGACATTTTATTGCGGGTAACAGTTCAGCCCTTATGCTCTTTTTGACGGCTTACACCGTAAGCACATAATTTGCGCGGCTACGCGCCGCAGGCGGCAAGGGGCGTTGTTCCGCGAACGC
>CAMKRB010000020.1 GCA_946415045.1 uncultured Myxococcales bacterium | reverse complement strand
GCGTACCATCGCAATCTTCGCTGGTTTCGAGATTGCTGTTGCCGCAAACAGCCGGCATTTCGGTTTTGCAGTCGCTGTAATCAATGGCACATGCGTTACACGATACATTGCCGTATACATAGCTCGAATTCCAGTCGCTGCATGCCGTTTTATTGTCCCTGAACAGCGTACCATCGCAATCTTCGCTGGTTTCGAGATTGCTGTTGCCGCAAACAGCCGGTACTTCGGTTTTACAGTTGGAATAATCGATGGCGCATGCATTACACGAAACCGTGCCGGACACATAAGCCGGATCGTGGGTATAATCTCTACATGAAGTCTTATTATTTCTGAACAGCGTTCCATCGCAGTCTTCGCCGTCCTCAAGCTCGCTGTTGCCGCACACCGGCTCTATGGGGCCTTCGCACAGATTGAGCGCCGAACTGAAGTTGCGGGGCGTTGCGGTTCCAGTATCGAAATCCTTTGAATTGTCATTGGTATCGATGCAGCCTTTGCCTTTGCGCAAACCAGCTTTTTTATTGCTTAAAGTTGTCATTGCTGTGCCCTCGGCATAGTTTGCATCGCCATAACCGACCATATCGACGATGCCAAACGGCATAATGCCTTCGGGGGTTGTCGTAGCAAGCGATTTGCTGCTGTTCACCAAAAAGAATTTTCCGTCTGTGGAATTCGGATTCACCGAAGCGCATGTGGCATCAGCTTCTGGAATAGCGGCACCGGTCGAACCCGACTTTAAAGCAACCAAATAATAGCCGCCTTTTGGCAGATTTGTCGTTTTTTCGTCTTTTGGCAAGACACAGGATGATTTGACCACATTCTGACCGGCAACGCCATACTGGATGCTCCAGCCGGAGATATCCACTGCATCTTCGTCGATATTGAGCAGTTCGACAAATTTGGTATTGTGGGTGGCACCGGAAAGACCACCGCCGGGGTAGATTTGACTGATCACGACTTTAGGAATGACGACATCTTCGGGAGCGACGCAGACATCTTTCTGGCAAATCGTTTTTCCATTGGTGTTCTTCGCACAATGCGAATTGTCGGTACACTCCACACACAAAGCAGTATCAAATGTGCATGAAGCGGTGCATTTCAAAACGCCGGCAGGGTGTGCTGTGTCGACATCTGCACACGCTTTGCCATTCAGGTTGGTATCTTCACACTGCTCATCGCCCTCGACGATGCCATCGCCGCATGAAATCTCATGGCCGGGGTCAACGCAATGACCACTTTCATTACAGATTTCACCGGAATCGCATTTACTCGTATTATCTGCAGTACACTCAACGCAACCACTGGTGTCAAAATCACAGGAACCGTTGCATGCCAAATCACCGCCGACAAATCCATCGAAATCGCTGCAGGACTTGCCATTAAGTGCCTGTCCGTCACACTTTTCGTCGCCTTCGACTTTGCCATCGCCACACGTCGTCTGTACTTCTTTGCAGAAACCATTGTCACAGATTTCGCCGCTACCGCACAAACTGGTATCGGCCTCGGTGCATTCTACACACTCCGAAATATCGTATGTGCAATCGTCGGGATCACAGCTCAAATTCCCCGCAACGAAATCCCCCAGGTCCGCACAAGTCTTGCTGATCGGCTTACCATTTTCACAATCTTCATCTTCTTCGATGGTCCCGTTACCGCACTCTGCCAACGGGACATCATCGGCACAATGGCCTTCGGAACAAATCTGGTCGCTGTCGCACAAAGACAAATCGGTCTCGGTACACTCGACGCATCCGGTCGTATCATAGCCACAAGTGCTGTTGCAGGCCAATTGTCCGTCTACATATTCTCCGTTCCAGCTGCTGCATGATTTTCCACTAAGATCCGAGCCATCACAGCTCTCCCCCTCATCCACTGAGCCGTTGCCGCATTTGTCCTGAGGTTCCTGTGGTTTCACACAGACTTTCTTACTCAAATCACAATCGGTTTTGCCATCGGCGCGATTTGCGCAATCCGATTTCTTCGTGCACTCCGGTTTTTCCCCTGGTTTAACGCAGACATTGTTAACCATATCGCACTCAGTTTTGCCATCGGTTCTGTCGGCACAATGCGAATTGGAAGTGCATTCGACTGCAGGTGCCGGCGGGGCATCAACCTTTTTTTGACGAACTGTCATCACATCCGGCCAACAGGGTGACCGCAACGATTGAACAAAAAGCCACTCTTGGATCGATCTGTACTTTCATAAATACTCCAATCTAAAAAAAAAAAAAAAAAAAAACAGCGGCGAAATGCCGCACACACATACGCCATGCCACACAAGACATGCTGTTCGAACGGTTGCGAAATTACAGCAACTAACATGCCAATTTATACGCCCGGTTTCGGAATGCCTTTTTTCGAGCCACTGGCCGCCGTAAATAGAATCACAACATACAAGGCAGGTATTTAGCAGAAGAAAAACTGGATAAAAGTCACTCTCAGTAAGAAATAGATTATCCACAACTAAAACGTTACAATCCTGTCTTTATCCTTCATAGAATAATCGAAAAAAATTCTTGACATGATTTATGGCGCAATTTAACATAGAATAGTGTTAGAGTGTGTGTAAAAAAAACAAACCAAATAAGGAGAAAAAACCATGGCAGACTCAGCGTACAAACAAAAGGTAGACAGCAGTGTAAACTCTGGTGGCCAAACCCAGGCATTATCTGCAGGATCGGATGCAGCATCGAAAGATTCCCAGATGACACAGGGTTTTGATCCCGCTCAGGGTCAGGTCGCAGCCCTCCTCACCGAAGGTGAATCCGCAAAGAAAGGCAACGATCCGTATGGCACATTTAACTATTACAAAGACGGCGGCGGACTGGGCAGCTCGTATTTCGGCCTCATCGATGGCAAGCCCATTCACCAGCACTCTTTCGACAGCCTCAAAAAACTGAGCAACTCCGGCTCGAAACTCAACATCAGCTATACCGACGGTGACAAACCCAGAACGGTATACGGTCGTCTGTTTGCCCTCGGCAGATATCAGATCATTCCCGATACCCGCGAAGGCTGCCGCGTTGCCCTCGGTCTGAAAGGCAGTGACCTGTTCTCACCACAGGTTCAGGACATGTGCTATTCAAAGTATCTGATCGTGAAGAAGCGTCCTGCGGTGATGGCCTATCTCACCGGTAATGGGGATATCGAAAAGGCCGCCCGTGAACTCGCAATGGAATGGGCATCGGTCGGTATCGCTCCGGGTTCGAAGGGCGCATACAAAACCGGCGGCAACAAGGGACTCACCAGCTACTATGAAGGCGACGGCGTGAATTCAGCCAGCATTTCGTATGAACGCATCAAAGCCGCTTTGATGGCTGATAAAGCTGCTATCGAAAACGGTGGTATCGCCGAGCAGACCATCGGTAAAGAACCCGCCAAAGAAGCTGAACAAACACCCGATGACAGCGGCAGCACCAACAAAACACCCGAAATGGCTCCGACCTCTGTCAACATCGATCTGAACAAAGCCGTTGCCCGCAACAAAGCCTATAATTACGGCCGTGAGACCTGGAAAGAAATCCAGCGCGGCGTCGGCCTCACTGGCAGCGATGTCGATGGTTATGTCGGCAAAATCACGACCCAGGCCATTGCAAACTGGCAGGCCGCCAACGGATTTACCGGCAAAGACGTCGATGGTATCTGCGGTCCCAAGACACTCGCAGCCATCCGCGCAAAGAGCAAAGGCAATCCCGAACCCGAAAAAGATGATTCACCCGCCGTCAAAGACGAGAATAAGCCCGTTCCCGAAACACCAAAAGAACCTGAGCAGCCTCAAAAACAGGAACCTGTACAGACCCCCGGCGCACCCGCAGATGTCTCCTACACGGGCACCGATACCGTCAAAAAAGGCGCTTCCAACAAAAACGCCGTCAAAGCCGTCCAGACATTCCTCAATCACTATGGCTTTAACTGCGGTGAAGTCGATGGTTCATTCGGTTTCAATACGCACGTCCAGACCATGCGCTATCAGTTCACACGCGGTCTGTCCATCGACGGTGTGATCGGTTCGGGCACATGGGGCGCTTTCCGCAACAATACTGCAGCTGTCAAAGCGATCAATGCAACAGATGCATACGACTACACTAACGGCAAATGCCTTGGCAGCATCGAGCTCAAACAGTTCAACGGCGGCGGATTGCTCGTTCCCAAGGGTGCCGAGAAATTCAACGAAATGAAAGCTGCATACAAGGCCGAAAAAGGCGGTGAACTCACCACCAGCTGCTCCTATCGTGGTATGACCGACGAAGGAACACAGGCTGTTGCCGGCAATGATGGTACAAAGGGCCAGATCGAGCTGCGCGCAATGTATGATTTCGGTCGCGGCAATCCTGCCGATCGCCCGGGCTGGAGCAAGCACCAGAACGGTCGCGCCGTCGATATCAGCAACTGCACAGGCACAAAATACACATGGATGCGAGATAATTGCGGTCGTTTCGGATTCTCCGGCATCTCCTCCGAAGCATGGCACTACAACTTCTTCAACTAATCCAATCAATCAGCAAGTGCTGATGCTTCCATAACAATCCAACTTTTCGCTTCATCCCTCCCCAGTTTTGAGGAGGGATTTTTTTGACTCTCCAATACCCCCTATATGGCAACCAGTCTGCTTTTTACAATTCTGTTCATCTGCGGCACTGCAGTGGTCTATTACATCGTCCCTTTGCAGTTGCGATGGATCGTGCTGCTCGTTGCCAGCACTGGCTTCTATATTGCCATTGAACCACTTCTGTTCGTCATCGCCATTTTATCCGCCCTTTGGACATGGTGGATCACACGCAGCATTTCAATAAGCCCGCGCAAATCGTATCTCGCCGTGGGCATCGTCCCGGTCATATTGAGCCTGTTCGTCTTCAAGTATTATAACTTCTTTTGCCATTCGGCCGCACAGTTTCTGGAGAAACTCGGGATCATGCTTGATCCGGCTGTTTTAAAGCTGGCAATGCCCATCGGTATTTCTTACTACACTTTCAAACTGATTGCTTATCAGGTCGATGTCTTTAAAAAGAAATACACGTGCGAACCAAATCCCGGAAAATTCCTCACCTACGCGCTATTCTTCCCTCAAATCGTATGCGGCCCGATTCAGCGCCCCAACCAGTTTCTCGATCAGTTCAAAAATACAACGCGATTCAATGTCCATCTGTTTGATTGCGGCATCCGCCTGATCATTCTGGGATTGTTCAAAATTCTCGTCATTGCAAACCAAATCCAGCCCTATGTGAACCAGGTTTACAGCCGTTTCGAATCGACCTCCGGTCTGGCGCTTCTGTGCAATGCGTTCTTTTACTCCATCCTGATTTACTGCGATTTTTCCGGGTGCTCAGATATCGCCATTGGCTCCGGAAATCTGCTCGGCATCCAGTGTCCGCGCAATTTCAATGCGCCCTATTTTTCCAAAAACATCCATGAGTTCTGGAAACGCTGGCACATCTCGCTCACCAGCTGGCTTCGCGATTATATCTATATACCGCTTGGCGGTAACCGCGTCTCCAAACCCAGGCAAAAACTGAATGTGCTCATCACCTTCCTGACCAGCGGCCTGTGGCATGGTGCCAACTGGACTTTTATATTCTGGGGATTGATGCACGGCATCTGGACAATACTTTCTCCCAGACCCCCAAAAATCAAAGCAGACGAGGACACCGGCACTACAAAATCGCCCGGCCGCTGGTCTGTTGCCAAAGCCATTCTCTCCACCATCGGAACGTGTTTTGGCGTCACGATTGCCTGGATCTTTTTCCGCTCCGAAAATATATCGGCTGCATTCCGCTATATCTGGCGCATGTTCACACAATTGCGCATTTCCGCACAGGCCATTCAGGATGCAGTCCTACCATTTTCGGGCGACAATACGTCGATTTACATCTTTCTCACGCTCATCATGTGCCTGATTGTATTTGGCATCTTTGAAAAAAAGATTATCTCTAACCCGAAATACGACGATAAACCGCTGCCTGCAGCATGGATCGTCACATTTCTCGTTCTGACCATTCTGTTCGGTAAATTCGGTCAATCCAGCTTTATTTACGCCAATTTCTAGCAAATGCCTGTATGAAACGCCTGTTTATCGCCATATTACTCAGTCTGATTGTGATTGCTGCGCTGATTGCGGTAAAGAACGAATATGCCAGATTCCTGCCTTCGGCGGGATTGGGTATGTCAGCACTTGTCCAACGGGGGCATATCGACAACCTGTTTATTGGCGCTTCGACTTTTCGAAAAGGACTGGATATCGAAGTGCTCGAACAAATGCAGCAACAGTCCTACATACTCACCTACAATGGCAACCAGCCCGTGCTCATGCTGATGCAGCTTGAGTATCTGCTTCGAAATCATGTGTCCATCGGCCATTTGTATATCGATTTCTATCCCTATACTGTCGCGCAAACCCCAAGTCTGAGTGATACAAGGCTGCTCGCCGATACCGATACACAGTTCAAATTCGAGCTGTCCCGACAGCTGTCGCAAACGCCGAATCAAAGCATTTCAGACCGTCTCACGCAGCTGTATGAACTCTTTGTATCCGCGAACAACACCTCGCTGTTGTGGTACCCCATCTATCGGAAAGTGAATCTGTCGAGGAACCGCAATGGCGGGCTGCTGCACATGGCGAATCAAACCGGGAGTACCAAAGAACACCTCGACCAGCTGCCGCATTTCGGCAAACGCGATGGACTGCAGCCGCAACAGATGGAAGCGTTGGCCCGCATCATTGAGCTGTGCAAACAAAACCAAATCCAGCTGCATTTTTTGGAAATCCCCAAGTACCATCTGCTTTTGCAGGATCCCGATTATATTGAGTACGCCAATACAATCGCATCGTTCATAGTAGATACAGCAAAGGACGATATCGTAATTCGCGCAGACCAGGTCGCTCCCGACACAACCAATCCCGCGTTCTTTAGTGATTTGGTACACATGTCGGGTATGGGAGCGCATGCATTCACCCAGGCTCTGGCCAAAAAGATAGGCTCTATTTAGCAAGCGTGGATAGAAAAAGTAAGGTTGTCTGCTTTGCGGCCACGAGCGATGAGCAATAAGCCACGAGTGCTCATTGGCCAACCCGACGCTCGATGCTCGGCGCTCTTTGCCAGTATCTCACACGTATCGGGGTAACGCTATATCCACACTGGTTAAACACAGCTATTGAATAACGCTTCCTTTTTCTGTCACAAAACCAGTTTCGCCATCATCATTTGTGGAGAAAGAGCAGCATGTCGCTGTTCTGCCGCATGTGCAGCAGATTGCTGCGCAGCAATAACCACGGAGGTGTAAGATGCGAAACGAAAAACAGACCATTGGAGCGGTTCTGGGCATGGTTACCGGCGATTGCGTCGGCGGTCCCTACGTCTTTATGAAATCGGCCCAGCTTTTTGATATGTCGCGGCAAATCAGCTGGCAAGTGCACCCAATGGGCGTGAACTCGCAATTGATGATGGCGGGTATGCAAGCGATTTACCGGCATGGATTTGTTCCCGATGCGCTGGTCAGGCACTATTATCAGCGACTCAACCAGACGATGGTCGAACCGGACATGGTTTCGTCGAGATTTTTTGCGCAAACGCGTAAAAGTGCAGCGCACCTGTATGTGATGGCAATCGCGTCCGATCACGGTGCGCTGTGCAGCGGGCAGCTCCTGATTCGCCAGCTCCCCGTCATTCTGTCGGGAATGGGGCTTTCCGCTGAAATCGTATCATCGCGGATCGCAACCGAAGCCCGTCTCACCCATACGGATCCGGATTGCATTGAATATGCGCAGATGTATGGACTTTGTATGCGCGGCATTCTGCTTGGCCACCGGCGTTCAGAGATATGGGATCAGCTGTTCGCAACCGTACAATCGCCGGCAGTATACCGCACCCTGTTATCATCCTATTACGAAAAGCCGGTGTGCGACGCATCGACTTACAGCCATGCCGGAATCACGCTGCAACTGGCGCTCTACCACTATTGGCACGACACACCTTTTGTATCGGCGATTCGCAGTGCGGCGCTGTCGGGCGGCGCAACGGATGTCAACTGTGCAGCAGTTGGCGGTCTGCTCGGCGCTTCCCAGGGCATCGAAACGATACCTTCAGCATGGCGCGAAATTTTGTTAAATGACACATCAAACAAGCGCGCACTCAGGCGGACGATTCGATATGCCGCCGCCATGCCGCAATACATCCGAACACCGCCGAAAATCCAGCCAATGCGCACGATGCGAATGGATCACACGCCATCTTCCCACATCCATTCGCGCGAAATCCGATCTGCCGCATGCTAATCCCGGCATCCCCCGCAAAAGCGGGGGTTCTCAACATTTTCCTTGCTAATTCCATGGCTTGTGCTTAACTGTATACTGCAGCCATAAATGGTGCGATGTTCAACGCCAATCCCCGGAGGAATGCAAATGAGCGACAAAACACTTGAACAGCTGGACGAAGAAATCGAGCAGATTAAGGCCAAATTATCTGCCCAAATCAAGGATCTGGTCGATATCATTACAAACGATCTGCCCGACTATGCCCTGAAAAATATCCGCAAGGCATTTATTGAGGACATCGATTTCGCCGAATCCAAAAGCGATGCGGAACTGGCCGAATTCAAGACCCGGGTTTCGGATTTTGGAAAACAGCTCGCCAGCGACATCCGAAACAGCCTGCTCGATAACATGGAAGACTGGTGGGGCGCAGGCATTTCGAGCGAAAATGGCGGCAAAAAACTCGACGGCAATGCAGCGATCACCAAGAAATTATCGGTGATTTCATCGCGCATTCGTTCGTTCCTCGAAGCCGAAAAGCTCAAGCCCATCGACATCAACTATACGACGCCTGCAAGATTCATCGACGGCAAGTATCCACCTGCATTTATCGAAAAATACTGGGCGCAGCTGGCCAACCTGCGTTCGGTCGAAGAACAGCGCGCCGAGCTCGATCTCGAAGCGCGCAAAGCCCGGCTCGCCCAGCGATGGGACAGCATCTAAATCTGTCTAAATCTTTCTGGCCCCTGTAAACTCAAGCTCGCTCTTGAGGTTGCGCGACATCAGCGATCGCACGACGTCTGCAGGGGGTTTGTTTTCGTACAACCCCAGATAGACATTCTCAGTAATCGGCATATCGACGTCGCACTTTTTGGCGAGCATATAAGCACTGCGGGCAGTTTTAACGCCCTCAGCGACAGTGATTCTGGACCGCTGAATATCTTCGAACGACTCGCCCTGCCCCATTCGCAGGCCGAGTTCGCGGTTGCGCGAAAGCTCACCATAACATGTGAGCACGAGATCGCCCATCCCGCTCAATCCAGACAGCGTAAGCGCCTCGCCTCCCAATCTGACGCAAAGCCGCGTCATTTCAGCAAGTCCGCGCGTCACAAGCGCCGCAGCCGCATTGTGCCCCAGCTGCAATCCAGCCACCGCACCAGCTGCAATCGCGATCACATTCTTGAGCGACCCGCCCAGTTCCACGCCCAGCACATCGTGCGTCGTATAAGCACGAAAACGCGCATCGCTGACCAGGATTTGCAATTCCTTGCACAGTTCCTGATTATAACCGGCCAGACTCACCGAAGTCTCGCGGCCATTGGCGACATCCATGGCGAACGACGGCCCCGACAGATAGCAGGCAAGCCCGCGATAGCGTTCCCCCAGCACCGCCTCGACGACATCACTCATCGTCATCAGCGACTCGTTTTCGATGCCCTTGGTCGCGCAAATCACCGGCACATCCGGCTTTAAAAACGGCGCAATCTGCCCAAGCACGCTGCGCATCACATGACTGGGCACGACAATCACCATCAGCGAAATGCCATCCGCAAACGCCTGCAAATCGGCGGCCGCAGTCAGCGTCGGCGGCAGCGCAATCCCAGGCAGAAAGCGCGAATTAACGTGTCTGCAATTGATATCGTCAACAACTTCGGGTTCATACGCCCAAATGCGCGCATGTCCATGTTTGATGCACAAATGCCGTGCCAGCGCCGTTCCCCATGCGCCAGCGCCAAGTACGCCAATTTCACGTGAATAATCCATAGACTGACCCTCTTCGAAAGCCCCCTGATGGTGCACAAGACCAGGAAAATCGGGCACAAACCGGGGCGTTGCGGGGCGATTTGCCCCAATCTCATAAACCAGAACGCACGAATGGGGGCCGGTATTCCCCGCAGCGGGGGTAGATGCGTATTGGTGCGGCGCTATTTCGGCAGGAGACGTGTCGTCACACGTCTCCTGCCTTCATACGCGCCCGCGGCGCGTGCTATTTCGCTTGCGGGCGACCCACGGGGTCGCCCCTGCGCTCAATACGCCGCGCCAATAGCATCGCAGGGGGCCGCCGCCCCCTCACAACATTTAATCTCATTTTGCCCCGGCGGGTGCTTGTTCTGCTGCTTCCGGCCTGGCTTCTGCAGCGGCTGCGGGCGCTTGTTTTTCAGCTTCTTTGGCCTTCTTTTCGGCCTCTTTCGCCTCGGCAATTTTGGCGTTTTCAAGGCGCTTCGCGAGCAGCACACTCGAATAGTAGGCCAGATCGCCAGCCGTGAAAACCTGCATGCCATAGCCCTTGATATCGGTCTTTTCGGGGCGCATGGCGGCGAGCAGCTCGACGTCGGATTCGTTGCCAAGCGTCGCCAGGCAAGCCATCGAGATGATGCGGTTCACCATCGATCCTTTTGTGACGAGCTGACGGAACAGATCAAGCGGGACCTGATTGTTCAGCAACGTCGGCAAATGGGCGCAATACGAACGAATCGAATTCCAGAAGTTCAGATTGGGCTGCGCAAGCAGCGTCGGATGATCGGCCGGCGTGAGCAATATTGCGGGATCGTCGGGAAGCGACTGCAAAAGCTGCGCAAATCCCTCGCGTCCCTTGGCAGCGGTGAGAATTTCGAGGCAATCCCAGCGCGTGTAACCGGTGCGATCGCTCTGGATGAGGGGCGTGCATACGTCGATGCCCGCTTTTTTCTGGACGTTGCGATAGTAGGTCACAAACATCACGTCCTTGTAGTAGTTGAGCGTATCGCTTTTGTAGTTCGGATCGTTGACGATGCGGTTGGCAACGGCGATGAGCCTTTCGGAAGTGTTGGAACGAAACGGCAGCACGTAGGCGCGCGGCATTTCGGGATACTGAGCCTCGATGCGTTCGATGAACATCGACGCGATCATTTCGCCCGAACCCGGCAGTTTGAGCGCTTCGAGGTTGGTGAGCATGTTGGCGATGGTGTTGGTTATCCCATCGCTGGGCTTATAGGTGACCTTGAATTTCTCGCCTTTTGCGATGAGTTCTGCTTCCTGTTCGGCTTCTTTCTTGAGCGCCGCCTCAAGCTCGTTCATTTTTTGGGTGATGGCTTTTTTGTAGATTTCGAGCGATTCGGTGCCGAGCAGCTCAAACAGGCGATTTTGCTCGACGCGGCCGGCTTTCGAAGTCTCGAGGAAGAAGTTGTCACCATCCAGCCAATTGCGAACAAACGCGGTCAAATCGGCGCGATTGTCGTCGTTGATCTCGAGTTTGAGCAGGTAATAGGCCGCATCCTTTACGCGGGTTTCGTTCACGAAAAGGGTTTCGGGTTTGGAATCGTCGATGAGCGCCTGCATGCGCTTGATCACCCCAGAAACGATGCGGTTAAGCTCGTCGGTTTTGATGTTGCCGCCCAGCGCATCGGGGATTTCCAGGCAGTTGCCGCGTTCGGTGAGCACCATCACGGCTTCGATTTTGGATTCGAGCGGGTTGCGGTTGTTCTGGATGAATTCCTTCATTTTGACAGGCGCGCGCTTGTCTTTTATCCATGCACGAACGTCTTCGGGCGACTTACTGCAGGCCGAAAGAATCAGCGCAATCAACAGCAGACATGTGATGAGCAGCGAACGCTTTTGAGCGGTGAATTTCATTTCTTCTCCTTTGGCTGCGAAGCGTTGCGTTTGGTTTTTGCCGGTTTTTTCTTGTCATCTTTGGATTCGACAATCTGGGCATCGACATCTTCATCATCGGCCTGCAGCGCGGGATTTTTGCTGGATCCCTTCGGGGTATAGAGCACATTTTTGGGGAGATTCTCCAAATCGACGACCGCGCGTTTCTTGAACACGAAATTGAAAACTTCCTTGTAATGGTCGACGAAGAAGAACGTGAGCCCTTCGCGGATATGCGGCTGAAGTTCGTCGACATCGCGGCGATTCTTGGAGCACATCACGAGCGTACGCGCACCCGATCGCTTTGCAGCAACGACTTTTTCCTTGATCCCGCCTACGGGCAGCACATTACCGGTAAGCGTGATTTCTCCGGTCATGGCGAGTCGTTCGGGAATCGGCGAATTCAGGAGCAGCGACAGCAAACTGGTTGTAATGGTAATACCGGCGCTCGGACCGTCTTTGGGCGTAGCACCGGCGGGAAAATGCACATGATAATCGTATTTGGTAAGGATATCACCGGGTACATTGAGTTCTTTCATATTGGCGCGGATATAGCTGAACGCGATCTGAACGGATTCGCTCATCACCTCGCCCAATTGTCCTGTGAGCTTGAGCTGCCCGCCGCCGGGCATCCGCGTCGACTCGATGAACAGGATTTCGCCGCCATACTGCGTCCAGGCCAGACCCACGGCGACGCCGGGCAACAGACTGCGGCTAATGACTTCGTCGGTATAAATCGGCGCACCGAGGAAATCGACGATATTATCGGGCGTAATTTTCGCAATGGGTTCAAGACCGCTGGCGATGCGCTTGGCATTTTTACGGCAGACTTTGGCGATCATACGCTCCAGCTCGCGCACACCGGCTTCCCGCGTATAGCTGCGGATAATGCGGCGCAAGCCCGATGGCGTAAACTGCATCTGGTCTTTGGTCATGCCGTGTTCTTCGAGTTCTTTGGGCACGATGTGGCGTCGTGCAATCTGGTACTTTTCTTCATCGATATAGCCAGAAAGCTCGATGATTTCCATTCTGTCGAGCAACGGTCTGGGAATCGTCGAGGCATCATTGGCCGTCGCAATAAACATCACGTCCGACAAATCAAACGAGACATCGAGGTAATGGTCGTTGAAGGCCATATTCTGCGATGGATCGAGCACTTCGAGCATGGCGCTTGAGGGATCTCCGTGCCAGTCGCTGCCCAGTTTATCGATTTCATCGAGCACGAATACGGGATTCCGCACGCCAACGCGTTTGATCCCCTGCAGGATCTTTCCCGGCATTGCACCGACATAGGTGCGCCTGTGACCACGGATCTCAGCTTCGTCTTTGAGGCCACCCAGCGAAAATCCATAGAATTTACGCTTGAGTGCGCGGTTAATGGAACGCGCAAGACTGGTTTTACCAACGCCCGGAGGGCCCAAAAAGCAAATAATCTGCCCCTGATGATCGGGTTTGAGCTTGCGTACTGCCAGGAATTCGAGGATGCGCTGTTTGATATCGTCCAGACCAAAGTGATCCTGCTCGAGCACTTTTTCGGCATAATTCAAATCGAGCACATCTTCGGTCGATTTGTTCCACGGCAAATCACACAGCCAATCCAGATACGTGCGAATGATATTGGTTTCGCTCGATTCGGGCGTCAAAACGCTCAGGCGGCTGAGTTCTTCTTCGGCTCGTGCGCGGGCTTCATCGCTCATTCCCGAAGCTGCGATGCGCTCTTTGTAATTCTGCACGCTCAGCGCGATTTCGTCTTTTTCTTCGCCCAGTTCCTTGCGGATCGCGCGCAGCTGCTCACGGAGGAAAAACTCGCGCTGGCTGGCTTCGATGCGCTCGTGAATCGTATCGTGAATCTTCTGACCCAATGCTGCCAAATCGAGTTCTTTAACCAGGATTTCGTAGACGAGTTCCAGACGTTTGCGCACATCGAGCTGCTCAAGCACTTCCTGGCGTTTTTCGTTTGGCACATCGAAATGCGCAGCAATCATATCGGCCAAACGTCCCGGCCGTTCGATCGAGAGCATTGCATTGAGCTGCTCACGAGGCACCGACGGAGACTCCATTTCCAGGAACTTGCGCAGGCTGTTCTGAATGTTGCGCTCGTATGCCGTCATTTCGTCGGATTCTTCGATAATGTCGCTCAAATACTCGACTTCGGCGATCAGACGGTCGCTCTTGAGGAACGACTGGACTTTCATACGGCTCAGGCAGTGGATGAACATCGTATGCGACCCATCGGGCATACGCGCCATACGGATGATGCGCCCGACGCAGCCGACTTTCGACAGATTCTCGGCCGTCATGGCGGTCGGATCATCGCCCGCACCCCACAAAAAACCAAGATAATCGCTATGCGTCTGCGCGCGCTTGACGAGCTCAAGCATCATTCCCGGCTGCACAACCACCGGCAGCATCACATCTGGAAAAAACACATTCTCCGTCAGCGGAAAAATAAACAATTTCTCCGGCATATCGCTCAGAGAAAAATTCTTAAAGGACTCGAGAAGATCCAGAAAATTGTCGCTCATAACCCCGAAATGCCTTATCAAAAATCATCAGAACACGGACAACATTTTTATGCCGTACTGAGATTATGCCTGTACCACATTGTCGAGGCTTTGGGAACGATATGATCAAAAAAAAGCCGCCGGAAATCCGGCGGCTTTGTAACTCAGGCAATCACCGAAAGGTGATCACGCATTAGTTTGCTGCGGGAGCGGCTGCGGCTGCATCGGCTGCAGGAGCGGCTGCATCGGCTGCAGGAGCAGGAGCGGCTGCATCGGCTGCGGGAGCAGGAGCGGCTGCATCGGCTGCGGGAGCAGGAGCGGCTGCATCAGCTGCGCCAGCGGCTTTGGCGATATTGGCCAGAGCAGCATCGATTTCTTTCTTGAACATCTCGACGGGGAGTGCACCCACGACGAGCTTGCCATTGACCACGAACGAAGGTGTACCACTGATTCCAACGGAATTTGCGGCCTTGATGTCTTTTGCAACGGCTTCAGCATACTTGTTGCTGGTGAGGGCTGCATCGAGAGCTGCCACATCCAGACCGATTTCGCCGGCATATTTCTTGATGTCGTCGACGGTCAGAGCATTCTGGTTCGCAAACATAGCCTTGTGGAGCTCCCAGAATTTGCCATTGTCGGCTGCAAACAGAGCGGCTTCAGCAGCTTTCTGTGCCTTGTCATGGAAACCAAGAGGCATCTGCTTGAAGACGACCTTAATCTTGCCAGCGTATGCAGGATCCGCCATCAAAGCGTCGATGGTGGGCTCAACACGCGAGCAGAACGGGCACTGGAAATCGCTGAACTGAACGATCACGACCGGTGCATCGGCAGCACCCTTGAAAGGCGAACCTTCGATATCGACAACGAGTGGTGCAGGAATGTTGTCCTTGATAATCTGCTCATACAGATCATTGCCCTTCAGACCTTTTTCCTGATAGGTCAGAGCCATGTTGTATTCTTTGTCGAGATTTGCCTGGAAGGCTTCGAGAGGCTGAGCACCGCTAAAGAGCGCACCATTGATGAAGAAATGCGGTGTGCCGCGGACACCGGCTTTTCCACCGGCTTCGAAATCGGCTTCGACTTTCTTGATCACAGCTTCGCTGTCCATATCGGCCGTGAACTTGGCCACATCCAAACCGAGCGTCTGGGCGCGGGCAATCAGGTCTTCACGAGCGAGTTTGCCCTGATCGGCAAACAGCGAATCATAGTACTCCCAGAATTTGCCCTGGATCTTGGCGGCTTCGGCTGCCTGGTGGGCGAGTTTGGCCTTGTCATGGAAAGGCAGCGGATAGTGACGGAACACGATGCGGACTTTGTCCGGATTCTTCTCAAGCAGCTGATGAATCGTCGTGTTGGCGCGCGAGCAGAACGGGCACTGGAAATCGGTGAACTCTACCAGCGTGACGATAGCGTCGGGATTGCCGAGCATCGGAGCATCTGCCAGATCGACATGCGTACGTGCAGGGGGTTCGGGTTCGGGTTCTGCAGGCTTGGGTGCCGGTTTCGGGGGCTCTTCTGCAGGCTTCGGTGCAGAAGCCAAAAGCTCATTGTAGAGCGCATCACCCGACAGTTTCTTTTCTGCCGCGACTTTCTTGGCGCGTTCCAATTCTGCATCAATCGCCTTCTTGAAGTTATCGAACGGCTGTGCACCCGAGAAAATCACGCCATTGATCAGGAAGCCAGGTGTGCCCTTGATGCCGTGCTCAGCGCCATACTTCATACCGTCCTTAATGAACTTATCGGTTTCGGGGCTGTTCATATCGGCCACAAAACGCGCTTCGTCCAGGCCCAGTTCTTTTGCCTTGGCTTTGTACAGGTCTTCGCTCAGACCCTTCTGATTGGCGAACAGAACTTCATGCATTTCCCAGAATTTGCCCTGTTTCTGGGCAGCAACAGCGGCCTTGGCTGCCGGCAGTGCCAGCTGATGGAAATCAAGCGGATTGTGCACGAACGCGACGCGAACATCGTTCGGATAGGCATCAAGAATCTGTTTAATCGTCGGCTCAACCTTCGAGCAGAATGGGCACTGATAATCGCTGAACTCAAGGATGGTGATCATCGCGTTCGGATTGCCCTTCACAGGTACCGCACCCACGCCTTCAATATTGAAAACGTTTGCAACAGCCTGAGCCTGAACGGCCGCCTTGTCGGTGTTGCCCTGGTTCGAATCGATCTTCTTGCATCCTGCCAAACCTACCAATGCAACAGATGCCACCACGATCAATGCACGTTTCGAAATCATCATGTTTTTTCGTACTCCTAAAAATTGAGGATCCTTCCCTCAGTTGAGAATTCCCCCTAAACAATTCATCGTTGCCGATGATAAACTTTCATTTTTTCATCCATCCCGCAGCCGGCAAAATTCTCCGCCCAAGCCACGGAACTTTATCGCGCTTTGTTATCCATTTTTTCGATTTTACGCAACGAATTATTTTCACCAAACGTCGTTAAATGCATTTTTTTTGTGAATTTTTTAAGGGGGAAGTCTCCCCCTGCGCGGCTATTTGCAAGCAAATACGCCGCTACCCCCTCGCGGCCGCCCCGAAAGGATGAGGCGCGTATTGCCGCACAGCGGCAATAGCGACGAAAGCGCGGTGTATCGGCAGCGCCGATAGCCGCGCACGCAAGCCGCAGCGACGTTCTGCGGAACGTCGCAAGGCGAGCACCACATTATTTCAGCGAAAACTGCATTTCGCCGTTTTTGAAATCGGCGCAAATCGTCGCGTTCTCATCCATCGGCGTCGACAGCATATAGCGAGCAAGCGGGTTTTCGAGCTCACGCTGGATCGCACGCTTGAGCGGACGCGCACCGTAAGCGATATCGCAGCCAGACTGCGCCAGCTCGTTGAACGCCGCATCCGAGAGCTCCAGCTGCACCTTGCGGGCCGCCAGACGCGCCTGAAGCCGCGCCAGCTGAATGCGCAGAATCGCCCCAATCTGATCCGCCGACAGCGGATTGAACGTGATGATTTCGTCAACACGGTTCAGGAATTCGGGCTTGAACATCGATTTCAGCCGCGCCAGAACTGCCTCTTTGCGCTTTTCGATGGGCTCATCCACGCGCTGCAATATGTCGCTGCCCACGTTGCTCGTCATGATGATGACCGTGTTTTTGAAGTCGACCGTGCGGCCCTTCGAATCGGTGAGGCGGCCGTCGTCGAGGATTTGCAGAAGCATATTGAACACGTCGGGATGCGCTTTTTCGATTTCGTCGAACAAAACGACGCTGTACGGTTTGCGGCGCACCGCCTCGGTAAGCTGGCCGCCTTCGTCGTAACCGACATATCCGGGAGGCGAACCGACCAGACGGCTCACGCTGTGTTTTTCCATATATTCCGACATATCGAGACGGATCATGCACTGTTCATCGTTGAACAACAGATCTGCCAGCGAACGTGCGAGTTCGGTTTTGCCAACGCCAGTGGGGCCCAGGAAGATGAAGCTGCCGATGGGGCGCTGGGGATCCTGCAGTCCCGCCCGCGAACGACGCACCGCATCCGAGACGCTGCTCACGGCTTCATCCTGACCAATCACGCGCTCGTGCAGACGCGATTCGAGATGGAGCAATTTTTCCTGCTCGCCGGCGAGCATTTTGGTGACAGGAATACCGGTCCAGCGGGAAACGATGGCCGCGATATCTTCGGCGCGCACTTCTTCGCGCAAAAACGATTCGTGCGAATCGCCATAGGCTTTGATTTCGGCCGATATTTCCTCGATTTTTCGTTCAATTTCGGGAATTTTGCCATACCGGATTTCGGCGGCACGATTGAAATCGCCGCGACGCTGCACGTTTTCGACTTCGACGCGCAGTGCATCGCGCTCTGCGCGGCATTCCTTCATCGTTTTGAGCATGTCGCGCTCGTGCTGCCAGCGCGCTTTCATGTCGCTCGATTTTTCCTTCAGATTGGCGATCTCGGCTTCGGTTTGCTGCAACCGCGCTTTCGAAGCGTCATCCTCTTCTTTCATCAACGCCTGTCGCTGGATTTCGAGTTCGATCAATTCGCGCTCAATTTTATCGATAGGCATTGGCAGACTTTCGGATTCCATCTTGAGTTCGGCTGCGGCTTCATCGACCAGATCGATAGCCTTATCGGGCAAAAATCGATCGGCGATATAGCGCTTGCTCAGATTTACTGCGGCGATGATGGCTGCATCGGTGATGTGAATGCCGTGATGGATTTCGTATCTTTCCTTGATGCCTCGCAGAATCGTGATCGCATCCTGTACACTTGGTTCATCGACCATGACTGGCTGGAATCGACGTTCAAGCGCTGCATCTTTCTCGATGATCTTGTATTCCTTGAGCGTTGTCGCGCCGACGCATCGCAGCTCGCCACGAGCCAGTGCCGGTTTGAGCATATTCGATGCATCCATGGCACCTTCGCCGCCCCCCGCGTGCACCAGCGTATGCAGCTCATCGATAAACAGAATGATCTCGCCATTGCTCGCCGTAATCTCGTTGAGGACGCTTTTGAGTCGTTCTTCGAATTCGCCACGGTATTTTGCGCCTGCAACCAACAGTCCCAGATCGAGCGCCAGAACGCGTTTGTTCTTGAGCGATTCGGGGACATCGCCAGCCGCAATTCGCTGCGCAATACCTTCGGCAATTGCGGTTTTACCAACGCCAGGCTCACCGATGAGCACAGGATTGTTCTTGGTTTTTCGCGACAAGACCTGCAGCGTTCGGCGGATTTCCTCGTTTCGTCCGATGATCGGATCGATCTTGCCCTTGCGCGCATCTTCGGTCAGATCACGGGTATATTGCTTGAGTGCCTCAAACGTCGATTCGGGATTTTCGGTCGTCACACGCTGATTGCCGCGCACATCGACGAGCGCATGCAACAGATCTTCGTATTTCACGCCCAGCGGCGACAAGACATCGTGCGCTTCGCAGCGCTCCCGCACCATCGCCAGAATAAAGTGCTCGGTCGAGACATATTCATCTTTCATGTCTCCGGCGAGTTTTTGGCTGGATTCGAAAACGCCGTTCAATTCGCGCGAAAGACCGGCATCTGTACCGCTAACGCGCGGCAGCTTGTCGATCGCCGCCTTGGTCTGAGAACGCACGGCTTCGGTCTTCACACCGATGCGTTCGAGTATCGAACTGACGATACCGCCCTGTTCACACAATGCATATAATAGATGCAGACTCGTCAGCTCGCTGTTATGATTTGTCTCGCAAAGCCGCTGTGCAGCTTCTACCGCTTCCCGCGATTTAATCGTCAATTTGTCAAATCTCATTTCACACCTCCACTTGCATTCATTCGACAGAATTTCAGTTATCTGTCACATGAACGGAATGTTAGTCACGGATGAGATTTGTCAAGTCACCTCGGGAATGATTCCAGAGAACCCCTATCTTCCTACGCAGCCAGCCTCCTTGTCGCACACCAGACCATACAGACTGCAATCGACGAGTTTATGCATCGTGTGATCGCTGCAAATCGACAAAACATTGCCGTTGCAGGCAAAGGCATTTTCCTTGCATTTGGAAAACTTGCATTCAGCCTTGATATTGTGCGTCCCCGGAACCACAGGTTCATCGGACAGCATGCACAGCTCGCCCTTGAGCGTACAAGAGATTTCACTGACTGACCCCATCGAATCGCAATAATACTTGCTTTTATCAATACAATAGTAAGTATTGACACACGAATCCGTATATTCGGCCTGTCGATTGCCCTTCTCAAGACTTTTGGTAATACAGTAGATGGGATCGCAAGGTGCATCACCGCACATCGGCTTATCCACAGCATTGAACATACCATCCACGCATTCCATCAATACACCGTCCAGACAAATGGTTTCGCC
>CAMKRB010000019.1 GCA_946415045.1 uncultured Myxococcales bacterium | reverse complement strand
GACGGGCCGCATCTTGACGTCGAAGATCTGGCCGCGTTCTGCGAGCACCGGACGTCGCTTGATGAAATTGTTAAATGCGAGCTGTTTGTAGTGATCGCCGTCGACGACCTGGATATACCAAAAGCGCATGATGAGAAGCACAAAAATGACGGAAATGAAGACTATGAGCCATCGAAATGAAGCTCCATAATCTTTTGCCTCGGTTCTGGACTCGCCATTCTGAGCGTTGGATTGTGCTTTTTGATGCAGCTGCATGGGCGAAATTGGACAGACTAAAAAAAACCGCGCACAGACATGAATTCTGTACGCGGACTATCAAACGCAAAACTGAGTGAAAACGATTGAATGTTTTTTGCGACTAGTGCTTTTTGAAGAGCGCGATACCACAGCAGATGAGTTCGAGCGCGGCAGCGACGAACAGCAGGGGCTGACCGATGGCTTTTCCGACGCCGGTGATGGTTGCGGCAGCAAAGAAGAGCAGCGCACCAACAAGGAGCAGCGCGGTCCAGAGCATATTTCCAAGCTTATCAGCATAACGCGTATGGGAGAGCCCGATAAACGAGGAAATGAGCGCGAATGCGATGCCGACGGCAAAGCCTTTTTCAGCGGCTCCGCCTTTCACAAAGGCGAGTACGATCCATACGAAGCCGAGGAGGCATGCGGCAGCGGCCATAAGCTGAGACGGGGAGATGGAAGCGCCGGGTTTGCTGTCCTTTTTTTCGTCCTTGTCAACCGCATCATCTTTGTTGGATTTTGACACGGCGGCGGCAGATTTGGGTTTATCGGCCGCATCATCAGATTTGGTGTCGGATTTGGCTGCGGGAGCTTCGGAAGATTTGACAGCTGCAGCTGCAGCGGCAGCGGGTGCAGCAGCATTGGAAACCGCGACGGGTTCGGGTTTAGCGGGTTCAGGCTTAGCGGGTTCAGGCTTAGCGGGTTCAGGTTTGGCGGGTTCTTCGGGCAGATCGAAATCCCATCCATCGTCTTCGAGATCTTCTTCTTTTGTGCCGGCGGCAAAATCATCGCCGAACAGTTTTGAAGTGAGGTCAACGAATTCCTCATCGACAAGCGAGGAGGGTTTTGGAGCGACGCCTGGCAGATTTGCGAAAGGATCGCTTTCAGGGACGGCAGGTTCGGGTTTAATTTCGACCTTTTGCGGTGCGATTTCGACAGGTTTTGCGGGTTCATCAAAGCTCACGCCCATCAGTGATTCAGCGACGACCTCGTGAGGAGAAGAGCGGCGAACTTCCGAGGGCGCAGGAATACCCATCGAAACCGGATTGATTTCGCGGGCGGGCGTACGCATCTGCGATGGTCCCATGTTATTCAGATTCATAGCGCCTCGCAGGCTCTGCCGGTTCGTATCGAACGAAATACCTGGCATACCCGAGATGGTTGTCTGAGCGAATCCGCCGCGTTCGGTAGCATCGTCAAACAGACGTCTGGAAGCGGAGGACGAGATGGGCCCCAGCCCGAGCATGGTCTGATGCGGTGCATCGTTTCCGCCCATCATTCCGCTACGTTTGTCGTTTTCATCCATGCCGGACGAGAAGCTCGACCCTGGGCGGCCAAATGATGTTGAGTTGCCGTAATCGGCCTCAGCTGCACTTGCTTCTTCGTGGCGGCTGCTTCCGAATCCGAGACGGGTCGAACCTTCTTCGGCATCACCAATGAGCGTTCTGCAGTGGACACAACGACGTGCGCCAACGGGCACAGCCTTCTTACAGTTTGGACATTTCCTCATTCTAAGACCTCAAATAATCACACCCTCGCCACAAAATGGCGATACTGCATACCACACCTGCAACAAAAACTCAACTGATGATCTTAGATAAGACAATAACCGGTAAAGGTGCAGGCAAAGATAAGTCATTTGGGTGCCCGGTCTATGCGCTGTTGGCGCATACGCCCGGGGGCGCGTCTATTGCGATGCAATACGCCGCGCCATCAGGATGAACTTGCGACTACTGGAATGCGTAGGAGAATCGCACGGATCCCTTTGCCCCGTCAGATCCCTGATTTGCGGAGCTTCCCGGGGAATAACCGCCGGTTCCGCCGTTTCCGGCGGCGGCATTCTGACCGCCTTCTGGGTATTCGAAATTGTTGTAGGATTCAACGGAAGAGGCGTTAAAACCGATACCAGCGATGCCGATGGAGACGCCGCCGCATCCGCCGCCGCCGCCGCCGCCGCTGCCGCCGTCGCCGCCGGTTCCGCCGGTCCCGCCGGCACCAGCGCACCATGCGGGCGCGAGGTTTTGTCCGCCGACGCCGCCGCGTCCGCCTTTTCCTCCGGCACCGCCGTCTCCGCCGTTACCGCCGTTTCCGCCGATACCGAGATGGACTTTATTGCCTCTGATTTGTGGATCGGACTGCAGCTGGGCGATCCAGATGCCGAAAGCGCCGCCGCCGGCACCGCCGGCACCGCCGCCATCCCCGCCGCATCCACCAGCGCCGCCGCCACCGCCGCTGCCGCCGATATCACCGAGCAGGTTGCCAACTGAACAACTGGCATCGTTTCTGTTTACCGCGCTTCCGCCGGCTCCTCCTCCGCCGCCGCCACGGGCTGCACTGCCTTCGGTGCCCGAATTGCCCGAGTTGCCGACCCAGTCCTGTTTATATACTTTCCCAATGCCCGACTTGCATCCGCTGCCACCCGCACCGCTGCTGCCGTTGGTGCCATCCTTGCCATTTTCAGCGTTTGCATAGCCGCCCGACTGGCAGTCGTATTTGCAATAGGCATAGTGTTCTATATAGTTGTGTGCGTAGCTGTTATTCTGGCCGCCTTTGCCGTCGCGGTCGGAACCGACGAAGTCCTGCATGACGTCGCCGCCGGCTGCGGTTGCGCCAGTGCGGCCTGCTGCCGAACTGCAGTGGCTGTTCTTGCCGCCGTTTCCACCGGAAGTCGTCTGCCCCTGACAATGTTTGTTGCTGCATTCGCGGCTGTTTTGGCCGGGTTCACCGTCGGTGCCGGCATATCCCGAATCTCCGGTCTTTCCCTGGCCGCCGTCGCCGGCGCGGCCGGCTTCAATCACGTTGTTGGTGATATAGATTTGATTCGAAGCCTCGGCCACATATATGCCATAGGTATTGCGTCCACGGCTGCCGGCTGCAGTGATGCTTTCATCCATGTCGTATCCCTGAATCGTAAAGCCGCTGATGATGGTTCGGCGGTTTACCGAAGGAATGTAGACCGTTCCCGGCTGCGAGTCGTCGGCTGGCGGCGGCGCCAGAATCTGGGTCGGATTCAGGATGATGTTGCGCGATTTGAAATCGGATGCATAGCCGCCATAAATTCTTACGCCGGATTTCAGAACCACCTGCTCCATGTAGGTGCCTGCTGCAACCAGAATGGCTGTATGTTTTGTGGGATTAAAGGCCTGGATGGCTTCGCCGATGGTCTTGTAGGGATGTTCGATGGTGCCGTGTGAAGCGGTTGACTGGCTGCTCACGAAAATCGATGTTTCGGCAACACCGTCGATGCCGTCGCAGTTGCGGTCAACATAGCTGCTGAATTCGTTGGGGAATGTCAGGAAGGTTTCGGGTTCGTCTGTGCCTCCGTCGATGGCGACACCGCATTCACACCCGTCGGCCTCGATCCCGTTTACATCGTGATACTGCACCTTGACCCGGCAAACTTTGTCGATGCAGCGGTGGGCTCTGTCGATGCCTGCGCAGTCGGCGTCGGAACTGCATGAGACTTCGGGCGTTTGGGCATTCTGGCTCACGCAGTAAAAGACCTGCCGGTCACAGCGCATTCCGGATCCGCAGTCTGCATCATCGCTGCATCTTTTGCCCACGACCTGTTCTTCCAGCTTGCATCCGGTGAACTGGCACGAATAGTTGTCGCCGTCTGGCAGGCATGCGCCTTCGGAATGCAGCTCGGGGGCTTTCCAGCGGCTTGGGCAGTCGTTGTTGCATTCTCCGCAGTGCGATTCGTTGTTGTATCTTCCCTTATCGTCGATAAAGTCTTCGTCGACTTCACCGTTACAGTTGTTGTCCTGTCCGTCGCAGACTTCGACGGTCAAAGACTGGGCACTGCATGTACTCCACGCATACATCGAATTGCCGAGATCCTCGCATGTCTGGCGACCCTGGCAGACATCGGTTCCCGAGGCGACGACACAGTTTCGCACCATACCGACTTTGGTCGCATCGCAGGAACAGCTTTCGCCCAGCGGAATACAGCGTTTTGCACCTTCATACATCTCGCAGGTGAATCCTGCGGGACAGCAGCTCTGGGCTCCGGTGATCCCGGTGCAGTTGTAGGGGGAATCCGGTTCGCAGCTTTGCAGACAGTGCGATCCAAAGTCGCCGCGCAGTTCCATGCATTGATCGGAATAAACATGGCAGTCGCTGTCAGCGCCGCAGACCTCGCATGCAGGACTCTCCAGTTTGATGCACGAGACCGGGGCTTCGTGCGGGTATGGATAATAGCCGTCTTCGCACTGGATGGGGACGCACACAGGATTATCATCTCTGAGCTGGCAAGCGGCTGCACCAGCCACGACCTCACCATTGGCGTCTTTTTTCAGGTTGGAAAGAATTTGCGTGCATGAAGTGCCGCAGGTGCCGCAATTTTCGTCGTGCAGATAGATGCCGTCATCATTGGTGTAACCTTCGTCGATCTGGCCGTTGCAGTTGTCGTCGACGCCGTTGCATACCTCGTGTGCGGGATCACCGGCATCACAGCGCCATCCGAATTTGCCTTCCACATCGGCTTCACACAGAAAATGGCCAACACATCCCCCGAGATAGCACAGCGGATAGAGGTTGCCCGCATCGCCGAGATCGCTGTGGGTGATGCCGGGATCGAGCGTATCTGTGAGGCCGTCGCAATCGTCGTCTTTGCCGTTGCATACTTCCTCGGCGGGAATCTGTGCATCGCATGCGCTCCAGGCATAGCCTTCGGTCAGGATGCTGCAATAGGACCATCCCGAGCAGACGCCGAACGTATTTTCATTTGTGCAGGATTTGCCCATGCCTTCTTTACCCGGGCCGCATTCGCACGAATTGTCCAGCGGAATGCACTGCAAATAGCTCGTGCCATCGCGTTCGATCGACTCGCATGTATAGCCTGTGGGGCAGTCCTGGAGTGAACAGTCGCGTGCGCAGATATTGCCTTCATCCAGCCTGATGCACAGGTCGCCCGTGGCATTGCAGTGGGCATCTACAGTGCAGGGATTGCAGAGTTTTGGGGTGATTTCCGGCACACATACGTGGTCTGCGGTGATTTCTTTTCCCGTCCAAGTGTTGCATGTCCAGTGATTCGGGCAGTCTTCTGCCGCTTCGCATGAAACGGTGCATACACCGCCATTGTTTGGTCCTTCGGGCAGGCAGATGCCGTCGATACAGTCGCGGTGCCCTGTGCATGACTCTCCGAATGCACGATCCGGAATAATCCATATGGGCTGTTCTTCTGCCACACAGACGCCGTTGATGCAGATCTCATTTTCACCATTGCAGTCGTATCGCGATACACAGTCACATTCGCCGCGTTCCTTGCAGTTCTGGTTGCATCCGCAGGCTGCTAACATTACCCAGCATATCACTAAAATAGAATTTTTTTTCATCTTATCCTCGTTGGCATTCGATAAAATAAGCTACCATACAGCATAGCAAATTTTTGTGTGTCGTCCACAAATAATGGGTATCGACAGGACGGGGCGTTGCGGGGACTCCCGCAGGGGGGGTAGGCGCGTATTGAGCTGCAGGGAACGCGCAATTTGCGCGTTTCATGCAGCGAAATAGCGCCTCAGGGGGGCGCTCCCCCCTCATACAAACCTACATTCGGCAAAAGTTTTTCTTTTATCCGGGGCCTGCTTTGATTTAGAAACGGCGCGCAATGGCAATTCTGCCACACGACGAGGAAGCAATGAGCAGCAATTATTCGGCAAAAGACATAGAGATTCTTGAGGGGCTTGAGGCGGTGCGCCTGCGGCCCGGAATGTACATCGGATCGACGGGAAAGACCGGGCTGCACCATCTTTTGTGGGAAATCCTGGACAATGCGATCGACGAGGCGATGAACGGTTTTGCAAGCCATATTCAGGTCACGCTGCACAGCGACGGGCAGTCGATGACGGTTTCGGACGATGGCCGCGGAATTCCTGTGGATGAGCACCCTGTCGCCAAAGAGAGCGTGTTGCAGGTGATTCTGACCCGGCTTCATGCGGGTGGCAAATTTAACAACAACAATTATAAGACGGCCGGCGGTCTGCATGGCGTTGGATCGAGCGTCGTCAATGCGCTCAGCATCGATTTTAAAGTGCACGTCGAGCGCGATGGCGGGATCTTTGAACAGCGGTATTCACAGGGCATTCCGCAGACAAAAGTGACGCGCGTCGGAAACAGCCGTCTCACGGGCACGACCATTTTCTTCAGGCCCGACCCCGAGATTTTTCCCGAGACGACATTTGAGCCCGACCTGATTCGGGAGCGGCTGGAAATCAAGGCATATCTGCTCAACGGGCTGGAAATCACGTGGAACGATCACGTGAACAATACGCGGGATACTTTCAGGTTTTCGGGGGGGCTCACGGATCTCGTGGCCCATTTGATCGAGTCCGGAAAAACCGAGAAGATTCATGGCGATTTCTTTACGATGTCGCGAGACGATGAACAGGGGCGCTTTAACGTGGCGCTGTGCTGGTGCGATGTGACCAGGGAAGTGACACAGAGTTTTGTGAATGCGATTCCGACGCCTGATGGCGGTACGCATGAACAGGCGATGCGCGACGGCGTTCAGCGAGCGCTGAAGGCGTATATGGATGCCCACGCTTTGATTCCCAGAAATGTGACGGTTGCGGCAGAGGATATCCGTGAGGGGTTGTTCTCGGCCATCAGTCTGTTCATTTCGAATCCGCAGTTTCAGGGCCAGACAAAGGGGCGGCTGGGAAATGTCGATATCCGGACGTGGATTTCAAATGCAGTCAAAAATGAGCTGGATGCATTTTTGACGTCGCATCCAAAGGCAAGCCAGGTGATTGCGGAAAAAGTCGTCATCGCGGCAAAGGCAAGGCAGGCTTCGAAACAGGCGGCGCTGAATGTGATGACGCAGTCTGTGCGCACGTCGCGCAAGCTGAATCTGCCCGGCAAACTGGCGGAATGTTCGTCGAATAATCCGGCTGAATGCGAGCTGTTTCTGGTCGAGGGTGATTCGGCAGGCGGTTCGGCGAAACAGGGGCGAGATCGCCGCATTCAGGCAATTCTGCCGCTGCGCGGAAAAGTGCTCAATGCCGAGACCGCAGGTTCGGGAAAAGTCGGGCAGAACAAGGAATTGTGCGATATTGCCAACGCTCTGGGATGTGCCCTTGGCAAAGATTGCACACTCGATCACCTGCGTTATCACAAGGTGATTCTGCTGGCCGATGCCGATAGCGATGGTCATCATATTTCCACGCTGTTGCTCACATTTTTCTACAGACATCTGCGTCCGCTCATCGAGGCTGGATGCGTCTATATCGGCCAGCCGCCGCTGTTCCGTGTCGATATCGGCAAAAAGACGTATTGGGTGCTGGACGAAAAGGAACGCGATGCACTGCTGAAAAAAAATCACAAAAAAATAGAGGATGTCCAGATATCCAGATTCAAGGGACTTGGTGAAATGATGCCGCAGACCCTCTATGAGACGACGCTTAATCCGGCCACTCGCCGGCTGTTGCGTGTCGAAATTGCACAGGGCGATGAAGAAATCACTGAATCCGTTGTTTCTGAACTGATGGGGCGCGATCCCGAACCGAGATTCAGGTTTATCATGACGCATGCGGATGAGGCAGAAAACCTCGACTTTTAGCTGTTTATAAAAATTGTGGCAGGACAAATTATTAGATTTTCATTTTGGCATGTGAATTGCTTTTATCCAAAGCAGGTGATGAACCACCTCATGGAGTCAATAAAGGCCAAAATCAATCAAACTTGATAAGGAGAAAATATCATGTCGAAATTTGTGAATGCATTATTAGCCGCTGCCGCTCTGACGTTTGCCCCCGCCGTTGCATCGGCCGAAATATCGATTGCAGATGCTCTGGATGAGGATAATGTATTGACCATGGATGCGGATGCAACGGATTCCGATATTGCCCATCCGGCGCACCGTCGTGGTCCTGGTCCGGCTCCCCGAGGTCATGTCGTTCATCACGAAGTCCGGCACTATCACACGAATGTTCGCCCCCGCGTCGTACAGCCAGTGGTCGTTGTGGAACGTCCTGCAACGGTTGTGGTGTCCGATTCACAGCCGGTTTCAGAGCCTGTTGCTCGCTCCTATTCCGAAGGTTCGAAATTCGGCCTGGGCATTCGCGGTTCGCTGTTCAAACAAAGCCCGATTCAGCTGTATGACGGCACCTGCCTTGAAACCAACCTCAACGGAGGTCTTGGATATTACATCAAGCTGCGTCCGGTTCGCTGGATTTCACTCGAATTCATCAACGACTTCTTGTTTGGTGAGTTTGAAAAAGAGCTGGTGGACAGCTCCGGATATGAAATCAAGAATTCGTATGTCAAGATTCCCGTTTCGCTCGGTTTGAGAGTGCACTTCCTGGATTACGGTCCCATCGATCTCTATGGTGTGGCAGCAGCTTCACTCACCTTCAATTCGCTGTCGGACAGCTTTGGGGTTGAGGATGACAGATACTTCACACAGTTTGGTGCACAGGCCGGTGGTGGTTTCAGCTTTGTCGCATCCGGTTTCGAAATCGGCGTCGATCTTCGCTACACCATTGATGAAGCTCCCGATTCGTCGGTTTATGGACGCAATGCTGTGGACCAGGAATCACCGATTCATGGCGTGCTGTTCAGCGTCAACATCGGATATGCGCTCTAGGTCGAAAGATTATGACGACAAAAAAGGCATGGCGACGCCATGCCTTTTTTGTTGGCATGTGCACAGGCTGCCACATCTTGACACGCTGCCGCGATCAGTGTAGTCAATTGGAGTTGTGTTGTACCTGTTTTATGGGGTTGATACATGAAAATGAAACATACACTTTTACCGGTGATTGCGGCTGCACTTATTGCAACACCAGCAATGGCGCAGGAACCGCAGGCTGAATCCTATGACGGCGGTTCTTTTTCGATTGTCCCGCCAGCAAACTGGCTGCTGATTTCGGGAAGTCTTACCGACAAGGAATTGTCCAAGCTGCCCGAAAACATTCGCGAGCACTACAATCAGCGCAATACCGATGTCATCTTTATGAACATCGAATCGCTCGATGCCGAGACCAAGGGATTCAAAAACAATCTCAATATCGTCTCGATTAATGAGGCCATCCCGATCTCTGACGAACTCGTCAAGGAGCTCTCGACGATTCTGGAGCAGCAATACGATTCGATGTTTGCGCAGACATTCAAAATCGAAGACACCAAGACCATCGAACTCGAGAATGTCGGCGGCAAGGTTTTCTATCTGTCGGGCACGTATACGGTTCAGGATTACGTCATCAAAATGGAACAGATTCTGGTGCCGTCCAAGAGCGAGTCTCTGGTGATGACCTGCACTTACGAGACGAACAAGCCCGATACGGATGAAACTGCGGCCAAATGCAACCAGTCGTTTAAATCGTTAAAGCTGAAATGATTCCTGGCTTCGTCCCGCGAATGCATCTGCGGCATCATGGTGCCACGGACTGCATATTGGCTGCGAGCCTGTAGCCTGTTGCGCAAAAACCGGTTCATTGGAGTGACAGACTCCCCCGGTATCATGCCACAGGCTGTGTGCCCGTTCATCCCGGTTTGGGAGGGATTTCGTCATGGTCTTTTGGCCGAGAGTTCAGGCGCCCGTCGGGCGCTTTTTTTATGATGCATCGTATCGGATTTGTGTACCTGCAGTGCACTTGCCGTGTAGAACATGCGCTGCATGAGATCTGGTGCGAGGACGCATCATTTTGCCAACAAACGAACTTTTGGGAATAGGTTGGATATCCCCAAAGTTTGTAGCTGTGTATTCGACACACGGGGAATAAGCCTGTTTGGCTGGTTTCCTGTTTCCCATCATACATGGAGCAAAATATGACAGTTGATGCTGATGCTAAGAAATTTCAGACACAGTTTGCCGATGTCAAATCCGAGATCGCCAAAATCGTCGTTGGCCAGGATGCGCTTGTGCATCGTTTGCTCATCGGCCTGATTACCGGTGGTCACGTGCTGGTCGAAGGTGTGCCGGGACTCGCCAAAACGCTGCTCGTTCGCACGCTTTCGCAGTGTCTGAACGCTTCGTTCTCCAGAATTCAGTTCACGCCCGATATGCTGCCGACCGACGTCATCGGCACCGAAATCTTCAATCCGCGTGATGCATCGTTTTCCATCAAGAAAGGTCCCGTTTTCGGCAATCTCGTGCTGGCGGACGAAATCAACCGTGCCCCTGCAAAGGTTCAGTCGGCTCTGCTCGAAGCCATGCAGGAAAAGCAGGTGACCATTGGCCGTGAGAGTTTTAAGCTCGATGCGCCGTTCCTCGTCATGGCAACCCAGAATCCCATCGAACAGGAAGGCACCTATCCGCTGCCCGAAGCACAGCTCGACCGATTCATGCTCAAAGTGCTCGTCGGCTATCTGTCGCCCGAAGAAGAGATCAAAGTCGTCGAACGCATGGCCGGTGGTGCCGCGCTGTCCGAACCGCGTCAGATCATGACGATCGAGACCGTCCTCGAAGCCAAGCAGGCTGCCGAGAACGTCATCATCGATCCCAAAATCAGCGCATACGTCGTCGAAATCGTCAACGCCACCCGTTTCCCCGAAAAATACAATCTCAGCCAAATCGAGCCGTTCGTCGATATGGGCGCATCCACCCGTGCATCCATCAATCTCGTTCGCGCAGCCAAGGCACACGCCATTCTCAACGGCCGCACCTACCTCAGCCCGCACGACATCAAAACCATCGCGCCCGACGTTTTGCGCCACCGCATCTCGCTGTCTTACGAGGCCGAGGCTCAGGGTAAAACCGCAGACGATATCATCCAGACCATACTCGACACCATTCCCGTCCCATAGGTTTTGTTGATGGTGCCGGGGGGAAGTCTCCCCCCGCGCGGCTATTGCTGCGCAATACGCCGCTCCCCCCTCTGCCCCGCCCACCCGCCCGGGGCTGTGTGCTTTTTTTTAATCAGTTCGCCTTATGCTTAGTCCAGAAATCATCAAAAAGGTCAAACAGATCCAGATTCGAACCGGCCGCCAGGTCTCTGATGTGCTTGCCGGTGCATATCTGTCGGTCTTTAAGGGCGTCGGCATGGAGTTCGACGAAGTCCGCCCATACGTCCCCGGAGACGACATCCGTTCGATCGACTGGAATGTGACGGCACGAACCGGCATTCCCTACATCAAGCGGTTTGTCGAAGAACGTGAGCTTACTGTTTTGCTCATCGTCGATATCAGTCCAAGTCTCGATTTTGGCAGTCTGGAGCGATCCAAACGCGAGGCGGCAACCGAATTGAGTGCCCTGCTGGCATTCTCTGCCATCGAAAATAACGACAACATCGGTCTGCTGCTGTTTCAGAACGGCGTCGACGAATTCATTCCGCCGCGCAAGGGACAGAAACACGCATTGCGCATTGTGCGAGAAGTTCTGGCCCGTGCCGATGGCGCGGATGCACCGCACGAGGAAGCAGCCGGTGATACCGGATTCTGGCGAAAACTGGGGGCTTCGTTGTTCGGCAGATTCAAAAAGTTCAAAGAACGTTCCAGACATCAGAACCGGCAGACGAATATCGCACAGGCGCTTGAGTTTTGTCATCAGGTGCTGCACCGGCGTTCGGTCATCTTTCTGATCTCGGATTTCCTCGACGAAGGTTACATCGATGCAGCCCGGGCCGTTCATCGAAAACACGATTTGATCAGCGTGATCGTCAATGATGCCCGCGAGTTCAGTATTCCCGACGCAGGGCTCATCGTCGTTGAAGATGCCGAGGGCGGCGAGATTGCCGAAATCGATACGAGCAACCCCAAATTCAGGGCGGAGGCCAGACTCGCAGCCCGTCGCCGCGTCGACAATCTCAAGTCCCAGTTCTCTGCATCCGGATGCGATCTCATCGAAGTCGATGCCACGCAGTCTGTAATCGATCCGCTGCTCGCTTTCTTTAAACAGCGTCAAAAGAAATACAGGTAACCGCAAAATCCGTAGCAATTATGCGGATTTGCTTGCCACAATATGATGTGAACCTATGATATTTGCAAATCGTACATATCGTTGTCTGCTGTATCTGGGCATGCTGTCCATGCTGCTGAACGCATGCGGCGGTGAGCAGGTAGAATCGCCGGATGCAGCGGCAGTTGCTGTCGACGAAGCTTCAAAGCCTGAACCCAGAATCAGCGAATCCAGTCTGGGACCGGTACACGTCGTCGTTTCGCTCAGCAATCCCAGTCCGGTGCTTGGGCAGCCTGTTGTCCTTACGCTCACGGTGGATGCCGAGGCAGATGTGGCAGTCACCATGCCCGAATACGGCGATCAGATGTCGCGCTACACCATCGCTGATTTCAAATCCAGTGAGCGTTTGCGTCCGGATGGACGGTACGAGTTTGTACAGGCTTATACGGTCGATCTGCCGATGTCCGGCAAACTCAATACCCCGTCTTTCCTGGTCGAATTCGTCGACAACCGCTCAGATTCCGAGCAAAAGGGCGTCGTTCAGGAAATCCTGACTTCCCCCATTTCTTTCGATGTTCAGTCGGTCTTTGCGGATGGCGAGGTCCCTGAAGAACTCTATCCCGTCTATGAATCGCTGCCGGAACTCGTTTTGCCCGAAGGCAAAAAATCGAACAGATTCTGGTTGTGGATCGTGGCTGCAGCATGTGCCGTTGTGGCTTTGGGTGCAGTATTGATCAAGAATCATAAAAAGATTGTACCGGCGCTGCCTCCCGACATCGTTGCGCTGCGTGCCATTGATGAGATGGAAAAGAAGGACATTCCGACCGATCCCGAAGAAATCGACCACTGGTATGTGCAGTTGTCGGGTATTGTGAGAACCTATATTGAGGGCAGATTTGCGCTCAATGCTCCCTGTCTGACGACTGAGGAATTCTTTATTCTTGCTCAGAAAAGCAATGTTCTGAACGAACAGCAGCAACAATTGATTCTGAAGCTGCTGGAGCATTCAGACCGCGTCAAATTTACTGATTTTATTCCGAGCAGGACAGAATCCGGCGAAATGCTTGCACTCGCGCGCCAGTTCGTGACTGAGACGCGTCAATCTGCAGAGGATGGAAACGATCATGCTTGAATTCCGTGAACCGCTGTTTCTGCTTCTGGGCATCGTGGCAATTCCGCTGTTTTTCTGGATGCGGCGACCGGTTGGAACGGTTCGCATCTCCAGTCTCGATATCTGGCCGCGAAATCTATTCAGCTTTAAATCCAAAACGGCTTTTATCCCGCCATTGCTGACAGCGCTGGCATTCATTGCGTTTTGCGTGGCTTTGGCAGGACCAAGAATTCCGGGCGGCGTCGTGCACCGGCATCGCGAGGGCATTTCGATGATGCTGGTCGTCGATAAATCCGGATCGATGGAAGCGCTGGATATGTCCAAAGACGACAAGGAACAGACGCGTCTTGAAGCCAGTAAAGATGTCATTGAGGCTTTTGTGAAAGGCGATGGTGAGAGTCTGAATGGCCGCCCCGACGATGCCATCGGATTGATCAGCTTTGGATCTTTCCCCGACTCGGATTGTCCGCTCACGCTTGATCACATCACTTTACTGCAGCTCGTGAAGGATCTGAGTATTGCTGATTACAATGAAACCGGTACTGCAATTGGTGATGCGCTTGCGCTCGCAACAGAACGTATGCGTGAGGCCAAGGGCAAATCCAAAGTCATCATCCTGCTCACCGATGGTGTGAACAATACCGGATACGAGGATCCCATCGAAAGTGCGCGCATTGCCGCACAGTTCGGATTAAAGGTGTATACGATTGGCGTTGGAGCCAATGGGTTTGCTCAGGTTAAGGTGACCAATCCGTTTACCGGTCAGAAAGAAATGACCAGAACCCGGGTTGAGATTGACGAACAGACTCTGACCGAAATCGCCGAAATGACGGGCGGAAGCTATTTCAGAGCGACCGATCGCAAAAGCCTCGAAAGCATCTACAAAAAAATCGATACGCTTGAAAAAACCGTCATCAGCGAAGACCGGACCACGCACTATGACGAGAAATACGGTTACGCACTGGTAATCGGACTCATCCTCGCGGCACTCGGTATCATCCTCAAACTGACTTATTACAGACGCAATCCGTAAGTCGTCAAATTTATGCTCCAGAGATAATTATGAACCAGTTATTTTCTGAATCATTTTCGAACTGGATACATTTTTTGCATCCCGAACGCGCCATCTTGCTGATAGCGCTTGTTATCGTGATACTGGCTTTCGTGTGGCATCTGATCACGCGCAAATCCCAGATTGGATCGTTTGTGAGCCCGGCAATGCAGGAACGCCTTGTGACCCGGCCATCGACGACAGCCCGGGTGCTGCAGATCATTTGTCTGGCAGTCAGTGGCATTGCATTGATTATGGCGTTGATGCGTCCCCAGATTGTGCAGAAGGAAAGCGTCGTTTCGGCGCGTGATTCGGCGAATATATTTGTCGCTCTTGATGTGTCGAAAAGCATGCTGGCGACGGATGTGGCGCCCAATCGACTTGAACGCGCGAAATCCGAAATCCGCGACATGCTGCCCTATTTCTCAACACACCGGGTCGGTTTGCTTGCATTCGCAGGCCGCACAACGGTTTTGTCTCCACTCACCATGGATCACGGCTTTTTCAGACTGGTGCTCGACACGGCTTCATACAAGAGTGTGACGCTGGGTGGCACGGCAATCGGCGAAGTGATTCGAAAAGCCTCGTCGCTGCTGAAGGAACAGGAAGGCCCAAAAGCACTGATTCTGATTAGCGATGGTGAGGATCACGAGACCTATCCGCTCGAAGCTGCTGAAGAGGCTCGCCGCAATGGCATCGTGATTGTGACGGTTGGCTTTGGGTCCGAGAGCGGTTCGACGATCGATTTTGTCGATCCCAACAGCGGTCAGAAAAGACGCCTGACAGACAGCAGTGGGGCAGAGGTGGTTTCACGCCTGGACAGCGATCTGCTCAAAAAGATTGCCATGAAAACCAATGGTGTCTATGTCCCGGCCGGCAATGGCGTGCTCGATCTCGAAAGCATTATGGATAAGCACATTCTGCCTCTGGCCGAAGAATCCAATCAGGTGCAGATTAAAGAGAACAGAATCGATCTCTTCCAGTGGTTTGTCGGATTTGGCTTGATTTTCTTTGCCGGTTTTATGCTTCTGGATGGCAAAAGCCGCAAATCCGGTCGTCAGCTCAGGGAGAAAGCGGTATGAAAGCATTTCGCAGGTTTCGGTATATCGCCTATTTATTGTTTGTGTTTGGTTTGTCTTCGGTCGCTTTTGCACAGGCGCCAAATCCCGGCGCACAGCCGGTTCAGGCCAATAGCCCGGCAAATGGTGCAGATGCACAGTCAAATGGTGCAGATGCACAGAATGGTGCAAATACACAGAATGGTGCAAATGCACAGAACGAGCCGCCCAAAAGCATCTATGCCGATGAATCGTTAAAGCCCCGCGATATCTACAATCTGGCTTTGGAAAAGTATCACGCAAAAGAATATGACGTGGCTATCGAAGGATTTCTCAAAGCCAGAGATTTCGCCAGTTTCGACAACGAACTCAGATATCAGGCGGCATTCAATCTGGCGCATACCTATGCCGACAAAGCCGATAGTCTGGGCGACATCAATCAAATGCCGGTGCAGCAGCTGCAGGCAGTTATCGATAACCTTTCGCTGAGCATATCGTGGTTTCGCGATGCGGTGCGCCAGCGTCCAAGCATTCAGGAAGCCGCAGGAAATCTTGAGATCGTTCTCAAGAAGCGTTTGAATGCCCAGGATGTGATGGCACAGAAATACAATACCCTCGAAATGCAGCTCGAACGCATCATCGCCATTGAAAAACAACTGCGTGAATCGGCCAGAATTCTTTCTGAGCGCATTGAAAAGAATAACGTCACGCGAGATCCCATTACATTCCAGGAAGATTTCAGAACGATGGCTGCGGCCCAGCGTGATGCGCTGACTCAAGTCAGTTTGACCAACGAAAATCTGCTGAATGCATTGGCACTCATCGAGTCTAAAACCGAAGAACAGCGCAGTGAACAGGAGCAGATGCGTGGATTTCAGCTCAAGTCGGCGGCTCCTCTGATTGACAGCGCTCGCCAGAATATGTCGCAGGCCAGACGCAATATGCGCAACCTGTCGATAGAACATGTGCTCCGACAGACGACAAAATCCTACTATTTACTCAAACAGGCTTTGGAACAGCTCGATAATCCGCTGAGTATCCTTGGACATATCACACAGGATCAGGTGGAACTCGTGCGGCTGGCGAGCGTAAAGCAGAGTCTCGAAGACCCCGAATCCCTCCGAAAACTGCAGGAGCAGACGCAGCGGATGGATCTTCAGGCTCCGTCGTGGCTGTCGTTCGATTTGCTCAACGATACCCAGTCGGATATCCTTGAAAGAACCGATCGCATCATCACGTTTTTACGCCTGGTTCTGGATTCGGCAGAACAGCAGGCTCAGGCAGTTCCTCAGGATCCTCAGCAACAGGCACAGGATGCGGCTCAAAAGGAACAGATCCAGCAAATCAGGGATGCATTCCCGTTTATCGAGGCTGCGGCTTCGTATATGCAGCATGCAACGCAGAATTTCGACGCCAAAGCGCTTCCCGGTGGTGTGGAGAATGCCTCAAAAGCGCTCGAACAGCTTGCACTGGCGATGGAACGTTTCGCCGATTTGAAGCACCTGATTGAAATCGCCTACGACACACAGCAGGGCATTTCTGCATTTGTTTCGGCCAAAGTGCCTTCGCAGGAAAAAGAAACAGCCACACGCGATATGCAGCAGCAGTTCTTGGCAAAATCGCTGCCTCAGAACGTCGACCGGCTGGAAAGACTCTCAACCTTGATTGCCAGGGAGCATGATAAATACAACCAGCAGCTCGCAGCGGCTGCGCAGAATGGGCAAAGCGTATCGGATGAGCAGAAAAAGCAGATTCAGGAGCTCTTTGATAAAGCAGAATCACTGCGCAAGGATGCGTTCGCTGCCAACCAGTCGATGTTGCAGAATTTCAAATCCGTACCCGCCGAATCCGGTGATTCGGAGCAAGAAGCATCGCACCAGTCCGGAAATGCCATCGTTCTGACATCGCTTGTGGCGGATGCCGAAAAAGCCGAGAAATCTCTGGAGCAGCTGCGGATGCTGTTCTTTACAATCGTTGAGCATGTAAAGGAACTCTATCGACAACAGTCGGTCACTCAGGATAAAACTTCGGATGCTGCGACGCTGTCTGCGGAAGAATTGGTTCTCCAGCTGCCGCCGGTTATCGATCGCCAGCGTTCACACGAGCTCACATCCGATAAACTCGTCGAAGCCATTCTGGAGCAGGCGGATAAGCTCGAAGAAGCCAAGACACAGCAACAGGATGCGCAGCAGAGCGCAGAACTTGGCGAGATGGCTCAGAGATACAGACAGGCCGCTGATGAACTCAAGATTGCTGCGACGATTATGAAACAGATTCAGGCCGACCTGCAGACTGACGAACATCACTTTACAGAGGCGATCGAAGAGCAGGATACAACGCTTGAGCACATCAAAAAGGCGTTGGAATATCTGCAGCCGCCACAGCAACAGAATCAGCAGAACCAGCAGAACCAGCAGAACCAGCAGGATCAGCAGGATCAGCAGAATCAGCAGAATCAGCAGAATCAGCAGAATCAGCAGAATCAGCAGAACCAGCAGAAGATGTCGAAAGAGCAGGCAGAGAAAAAGATCCAGCAGATTCGCAGTCGTGACAAGGAACGACGAAAAGTCCGTGAATCCCGCAATAAAGGTGCGGGTATGGAGGCAGTCGAAAAAGACTGGTAACGATGAGCAGTTACAGATTTATTCTTAGAATTATTACGGCGCTGTTTCTGACGTTTTCCGCAATGGCTGTGTCTGTTGCAACGCCAGATCATGCCTATGCGCAATCCGTTCAGCTGCAGCCCCGGGCATCGGAAATCTATGTGGATATTCCTTTTGAATTGTCTGTTGTTTTGTCGGATTTTGAAGAATCGCCGCAGCCCGAGATTCTGCCGTTCGAAATCACAGACGCCGATGTGCATTTTGTAGGTGTTTCGCCGCGAAAATCCTCGTTTGTAAAAATAGTGAATGGGCATCGCACGTCCAAAGTCGATGTCACATTCGTCTATACTTACCAGATTACGCCGCGCAGAGAGGGGTTGTTTACCATTCCTGTAATCACGGCAAAGCAGGACAGCACCGAAGCCCAGTCGATGCAAAAAGTGACGTTTACAGCGTCGAGTGTCCAGACAACCCAGGACATGCGCATTGCGCTGACACTTCCAAACAAGAAGATCTGGGTCGGCCAGTCGTTTGAAGCGTCGCTGGACTGGTATCTGCGCAAGGATGTATCGGGACAGGATTTCAAGATTCCCATTCTGAATATGCCCGATACGTTTGAAGTACAGGATCCCAAAGACGATAGCTACCGATCGATTTCACTCATGGTGGGATCCCGCAGCATGTCTTTCCCATATACCCGGGATACAGCTGTACTCAATGGCCTGGAATATACGCGGTTTCGCGTGTATCTCAATCTGACGGCACAGCGGTCCGGGCAGATTGAGATCCCGGCATCCCGCGTGGTCGCAGAACTGGAAACCGATGTTTCCCGCGATGTTTGGGGATTTGGCCGCAGCAACTATAAGGCATTTCGCGCCGAAGACAAACCTCAGACGCTGACGGTTCAGGAACTGCCGCAGGCACGGCGTCCTGCATCGTATACCAATGCCATGGGCAGCGACTATTCGATTCAGGTCAAGGCCGATCGCACGATTCTCAAAGCCGGCGATCCCGTCGTTCTGACTATCGATATCTCATCACCTGAAAAAATGGATGGTTTGCGGCTGCCGTCGTTGACCGATGCAGGTCTGAATGATCAGCTGTTTGGTGTTTCTCAGGAAGACCCCATCGGCGAAAATATTGCAGGCCCAAATCATCGCAATATCTGCAGATTTACGGTGCCGGTGCGCATCAAATCAGAACGCGTCACAGAGATTCCTGCGCTGTCATTTTCGTACTTCAATCCAGTGACCGAGCAGTATGCGACATCATACAGCGAGCCGATTTCCGTGAGCGTATCGGCCGTGGATAAGGTGGGGATTGCGGATGTGGTATCGAACCAGCCGGCTTCGGCCCCTGCCGCCGGTCAGCGGCAGGAAAACCAGGCAGCATCACAGGCTGTGGCAATTGATCCATCCTCCGGTGTGCTCGACCTTGGTTTGATGTCAAACAGCGCGCAACTCAAGGATACGTCGATTGCTCAATACAATAAGCGTCCCGTTCGCATTTCGTTGTATATCCTGCCATTTGTGATCTGGGGATTGGTCGTTTTGGTGCGGCGTGCCCGTCGAACCCAGAAGGCTGTCGCAGAACAAAAAACGGCCGCTCTCGCGCTCAAAAAAGCGCTCAGGGATGCACAAACACTGGACGCGCGCGCTGCATCTTCGGCCATTGCCAATGCGCTGAACGCCTTTTTGGTGTCGACCGAGACGCGTCGCGAACCTTTTGCAGATATCTCTCAGCGAATGGATGACGAGGCTTACAGACCCAATGCGGATTCGTCGAAATTACCCGCAGAACTCCTCTCGGATTTTGAACAGGTGATAAAACAGCATACCAACGAAAAGTACGCCCATCTGGTGCGCTCGATTTTTGCGATTTTGCTCTGCATCCCCATGCTGCTGTCGATGGCCGGTGTTTCGCAGGCCCAGGAAAATGCAGCACCCGGCTTGCAAAACGATGTGAAGCAAATCGCCATTGTGCCGGATCAGACGCCCGAAGCCATTCATGCATCGGCGGTCGAAACCTATCACAAGGCCATGAATGCATCGGATCGAGCCGAACGCATCGCCAAATTCAAGCAGGCAGCATCCCAGTTTGATGCTTTGAGCAAACAGAATCCGCATTCTGTGGCGCTCTATGTCGATACCGGCAATGCCTATCTTGGCGCAGCCGATTTCGGGCGAGCTTCGCTTGCCTACCATCGCGCGCTGGCGATAGATCCGACGATCTCTCAGGCATCGAGCAATCTGGCCTATATTCAGTCGATTCAGGGCGTGAATGTGCCCGACGAATCCGCAATCCGATCGGCTTTTTTCCTCAACAACAGCATCACCGCCGATATGCGTCTGCTCATCGCTGCGATTTGCTTTTTTGCGGCAATCATGCTGATGATTCCGTGGAGTACGAAATATCGCAGAATTATGGCGTTTTTGGCCGTGATTCCACTGATTGGATGGGTCTGGATGATTGCCGGAGCGCTGGCACAGCCAAAACTCGACAACAGCGGTATTGTCGTGACCGAATCGTATCTG
>CAMKRB010000018.1 GCA_946415045.1 uncultured Myxococcales bacterium | reverse complement strand
GCCTTCAATGGTGCATTGAACTGTGCGAATCAGGTGGAAAATGACGGCAAACATTTCGAGATCGCTGCGCGTATACATTTTTCGGTTGGAGCCCGAAATCTCTGGCCGGATATCGGTAAACTGCGATTCCCAGTAACGAATCACGTGCGGTTCAAGACCCAGAATTTTCGAGACTTCGCCGATCTTGTAATATGCTTTATACGCTGCAACGATTGCCATACATCACCTCTTGGGATGGCGCATCCATGCGGATGGCAAATCCGTTCATAATGATATGCAACGCCACCGTCCGTGGTGTGCTGCACATCCTTTGTTTAAACTTGTTGGAACCAGCTAAAACCGGTCTGTTTTAAGCGAAAACTCAAAACAATATGCTAGTTTCCTTGTTTTTTCTCAGAATTACAAGAAAGATCTGCATTATTTTCAATTTTAACGTTCAGCGCATTTGAGAGATTGTCGCTCATGTGAAAGCGGACAACGCGTCTGGCAGAGATCTCCGCTTCCTCAAGCGTTTTTGGATTTCTGCCAATCCTTGCATTCTTCTGCCGTGTTTCGAATACGCCAAAATTTGTAATTCTCACAGGCTCACCAGCCGCGAGTGTATCGGAAATCTCGCGCAGTATAAAAGCGACGAATTCTCCCACTTCGCGATTGCTTAAGCCTCCCACCTGACAATGAATTGCTTCGATAAGATCATTTTTAATCATAGTATACCCACAAAAAAACATCCATCACATGACTCAATACCCATTCGGTTACCGAAAGGAAAGTAGCACAACTCAGCAACACAATCCTAGCAAAAAATCGAAGTGCGAGGCAACGATTCAGCTCATTTCCATGGCACCGCACGCGTTCAATAAAATAATCCCCCGTATCTGTTGGATGCAGGGGATTGGGTGATGCCTCAGAAATGATTAATCCTTAATCGTAATATTTTCGACATCGTCGCGTGTGAGCTCTTTCTTCAGAGCTTTTTCGGCTTCGGTGTATTCGAACTTGGGATCGCCGCTCTTTTCCTCGGATTTATCCGCATCGTCGGATTTATCCGCATCGCCGGATTTATCCGCATCGCCGGATTTATCCGCATCGTCGGATTTATCGGCATCGTCGGATTTATCCGCATCGTCGGATTTATCGGCATCGTCGGATTTATCGGCATCGTCGGAATTATCGTCGTCATCGTTTTCTGCAACTCTGGCGTCGTCGAGCTTGTTCATGCCGCTCTTATAGTAGAATAGGATCATGCCAATCATCGAAGCGACACCGATCACACCCAGAACGATCCAGATGTTCCATGGAGCGAATTCGTTCCACAGCACCTCGGTTGCGGCAAAAGAATCGGCTGTTCCGGATTTTGCCTGTACGAGCGGCATCAGTTCATTCAGCTTGAGATTGGCGATTTCGGCAGCATTGGTGCCATGATTGACCAGGTATTCTCTGGCCAGCACTTCTTTTGATGAAAAGAGCTGATAGAGCGGACCCGACAGGAAATTACCGAAAGCCCAGCCTACTGCGAAGGGGATGTTTGAGAATCCCATGTAGATGGCTTTTTTGTCTTTTGGGGCGGTCATGCCGATGTATTCGCTGAACTTTGGCGAGCAGATGATTTCGCCGATAGCGAAGATGAAGACGCCGAGGCAGCAAAAACCGGCGGATGTGGTCATACCGGAGAAGACGAATCCAAAGACCGAAATGATCATGCCCAGAATGAGGGCAGTCATCATTTTGTAACGTGCAAACAAAGCGGAGAGAGGCAGCACAAAGAGGATGATGGCTGCGGAATCGATATTGATGATCATCTCGGGCTTGATGGCACCGTTATCTGTCCAGGATCTGAGCAAATCACCCGGGTTGAATTCATAGAGATTGCCAAAAAGCGAGAAGCGGAACGTGAAGATTTCGAGGGAATCTGCGGCAGATAACAAAGCAGCGCCGACCGATCGTCCGTCGACCCATTCGTCGATAAAGTTTGGCAGCAAATCCCACAGCTGCATGAACATAAGCCAGAAACCCGAAACGATGAGCAGGAATAGCAGCATGTTCTTGTCGGCCCAAAGAATTTTGAGCGTATTGACGAAAACATGCGCCATCGATTCATTTTTGTGTTTTTCGAGCTCTTCTTTGGTGCGCTTGGGTTCTTTAAAGAATATGAGAGTGATCACCAGATTGAAGATCGTAACAAACGCGGCACCGTAGAATACATAATGCCATGTGGGATTTCCGGTGTCGCCACGGAGCGCAGTCGCAATCATGGGGGCGAGGAATCCACCGACGTTGACAACCCAGTAAAACAGACCGAATCCAAATCCGGAATTCTTTTCGTTAAGGGATTTCGCAACGATACCCTGCACGGGCGGTTTGAATAAAGCTGTACCCAAACCGATGGTGCATCCGCCCAGCAGCATCAGCCAGAAATTGAGTGTGGGGTGCAGATCGCCGGTACCTGTGATGAGTGTGGCAATATTCAGAATATTGGCCATCAACAGGTAGCCCAGGGTGTTGATGGTGAACGCGACGATGAGCGATTTCTTGTATCCGAACGATTCGCTGAATCCGCCCGAAACCATTGGCACCAGACACTGTATCAGTGCCCAGATTCCGTAAATAATACCTTTATCGGCCATATCGAGGCCGAGGCCGCCGGTACCTACCGATACCATCATCAATGGCAAAACTGCACGAATGCCAAAATAAGCCAGTCTTTCACAGGCCTCCTGTCCATTCGCAAGCCAGAATGCCGGTTTGATGCTTTTTAATGTTTCAAAAGCCATAAAACTCCATTCTCCTTTTGCGGGTTAATTCATCCAATTCTATAACCACTTTTTACCCATTGAAATTGTTAGGCGATTCGCCCAACAATTTTCTAAGGGTAGCGCAAAAGAGAGGTGGTGTCATGTGGTTTTGTTTGTGTAATTCACCTACACAGGTGGCTATTCGTCTTTTTCCCCGCCAAACGTAAAGTTCGCGCCGATTCCGATGAAATCGTAGAAAGATTTGTAATCGCCGTTGTTGGTGGCGTGTGCCATCTCGGGATAGACGAAATTGTACTGCTTGAATGTGCCGTTTTTCACGGTTTTGGGCAGCTGATGGATGTGTGCAAACGCAAAATCGAGCCGCACGATGTGATTGATGTGATACGACAGGCCCACGGTTGGTCCCAGTTTGTGGTTATCATACAAAAAAGCTGAATAGAGCTCATCCTTTGCAGCGCCGGATTCGTACAGGAATCCGCCTCTGACGGTGAGTTCCGGCAGGACGTGGACATCGCTTCCGATCGAGATTCCGAACGTATCTTTCATTTCACGCGGCACGACGTAATCATCGACGTGGACATCATCGACGAGTGCATTGCTGTACAGATAGACGTCGTGCGAATAGAGCTTCATCTCTTTCTGTCGGCTCCAGCGCGAATACCAGGCATCCAGTTCGATGTCGAACAGATTGTTATATTCGTATCTCAGGCCGAGTTTGAGTGTCCATGGCAAAGAGAAAGCCATGTCCATGCCTTTGCCGCGCACCTGGGATCGTTCGAAGACATAGTGATTTGGGAGAGCGGTTTTGAACTTTCCGCCTTCGGATTTGAGATCGGCGAACAGCTGGAATGCCAGTCCGATTTCGAAGCCTTCGACGGGGCGCGCCCAGATACCGAAATTGGCGCTTGGCGTGAAGTAATCGGTGGCATCAACGGAGATCACGCTGTCCATATCGGGATCTTCAGGCTGGCTCAGAACTCCGAAATACGTGCTCGAAATACCGGTGCCTTTAAAGACGAACGTGACATTTTGGAAACCGGCACCAATCGACAGCCATTCGAGCGGGCGCCATGCAAATGCGATTTCTGTTGTAAATGCAATGGTATTGGCCATGTTGACGATGGCGTAGCGCTGAGCGCCGTCGAGCGGAAAACTCACCGGAGCCGCATTGGGCGGAAAGACGCCGACCCCCAGTCCGATGCAGTCGGTACCGAAATCTGTGGTGAACAGCACTTGCGGAATCGCGACGCCTTTTGCCTGATTCTCGACTTTGTCGAACGTCGTGACTGTGCCGTTTTCCTCGACCCACGGTGCGCGCTGGAATTCGAACTGCAGCATACCCCAGGTCACATCGACCAGCAACTGGTGTCCGTCGCCCAGTGCAATCAATGCAGGATTATAGGCAATGGCGTTGGGATCGCGTGTTGAGACAACTGCGGCGGCTGCGCGTCCGGTATTGGCGACGCCGCCAAGCGGTACAAACAGACCACCGGCGTATGCCGTCGATGTCATACCGCACGCGATCATGCTTGCGGCAAAAATGCAGGATTTGATGAGGGATACCCGATGAGACATGTGTTTTGGGGTTCCGGATTCTGAATGGATCAACGATTTTGACAGTTTCATGGGTTGGTCTCCCCGATATTCTCGACTGGTACAACTTTACCCGTTTCGGGATCCCGTGCCCATTTGACGTGTGCGGCCCAATCGTCCGGACGTCCCTTCATGCCCCAAATCGTGTAGTCGATAACCTTGTATATGCGCTCAACACCACGGTCATCGTCTGTGAACAAATCATAGACGAAATCGAGCAAAACCTTTGTATCTTCTACCGTTCGCGGTTCTTTCGACCCCGGCTCGCGCCGGAACAAATCGTATGCAATGTCCATCAGACGCGCCAGATTGGCGCGTTCGCGGGTATCGCTTTCGAACAGGTGATAGGCGACGCGGTTGAATACATGCGTTGGATCACACTGGTTAAAGGCGTTCACTGTCGTCAGAATTGTTGTGACAAACGACAAATCCGAGAATCCTTCGGTCGTCCATTTGCGATCGGGATCGACAGGCGATGCCAGTGCACGCAGCAGACCATACAAATGCTCCTGTTCCAATATCCAGCCAACAAGCAGATATGCGGCACCGACCAGTTTGTGTGGTGCTTCTTTTCCGGATTCCATCACGTGCAGAATCATGCTGCGGAATTTTGCCAGTCCCTCCGGATCGCTGTCGAGTTCGTTGAACATCTCGAAATAGGCGTACAATATGCGGCCCGACAGCAAATCGAGCACTTCGGGAATCGCTGTTTCGTGAATCCAGGTTTTGCGATCACCGCTTGCCGTGTGTTCATTAAAGATATCGAGCAAAAGCTCCAGAACGCTTGCGACGACGTGGATGCCGGCAGGTTTTTCAAATCCGACGCTGCCATCGGGGCGTTCAATGGTGTGGATTGTAATTTCCTTTATGCCGTCCAGTGCTTCGGTGAGCTGATCTTCGGTTTGGGGATTGGCGTCGAGCAAATCGCTGATGGCCCGGATGCCGTCGATATACAGATACGCCGGTGACAACGGCTTAATCCGGTTGTCGGCGGGATCGTAGGTGAACGTGTTGCCCATGATATTGGTCAGTTCGGGATCCGGCGTGAGCAGGTATTCGACGAACTTTTCAAACCGCTGTGTGAGGCGGGTGCCGTCCGAGAGCTCGACATTGAGCAGTGCATCGCAAAGTGCGCCGACATCGGCAACCACATTGGTTTCGGCCAGTGCACGAATCAGAACCGGCTCCAGACTGCGGAAATCCATCGGCTCCATTTCGAGCGGCTTGATCACGTTCATGTTGCCGTCTTCGTCGTAATTCACGTATTCATATTTGCAATCGGTGCAGACGCCCGTTGGATAATATTCGAAAATGATCGCAACAATGCGCACAAATACTGCAGTCTGGCCATATTTGTTAAAAACTTTGATGATGGGATAGAGCGCATCTGCCAGTCCCGACGATTCGATGGCGAGCAGCGTATCGGCATTGACTTCCAGACACCGATGTCCCGATTTACACGTCGCCACGTTTAATTCCAGCGAGAATGATTCTGTCTCGCTGCGGAGTATGGCGCGGTTGAACAGCCGGGTGACTTCCGAGGTTTTGGGCACGGTGCTCAGTTTGAGGTTGAACATGTTGTCGACGAGCATCGACAGGAGTTCGGCGACGGTGTCGCCATCGGCACCAATCAGGCTGGCCAGGTTGATGAACGTCGGGCTGATGTGATCGGCGAGCACCAAATCCCGCGTATACGTGAGAAGATAGGCTTCGGCCAGATTGTCGAACGACATCAGCGACCCCAGCGCGGCCCCAATCGCCGAAAGATCCGTTCCCTTGTATGAGACATGGGTCGTGTGAACTTCGTAAGGCGTTTCGGAGGTTTCCCACATCAGATGGGTGATGCGCTGGAACAGAGAACGGTTCTCGAAGGATTCGGGTTTGTCGTGTTCTGTTTTGACTGTGCCCAGCACTTCGTCCCGCGGACAGGCGCGGATACAGTTCAATCGGTCGAATGTGCCCTGTTCAAACTGCGATTCGCAGTTCTGGAAACAACCTTCATAAATGCTGTTTGGATCGACAGAAATAAAGGAGTTTTTAACCTCGGCAAGTTCCGACAGGATGGGCGCAATATTGGCTGCCATCGGGTCATCGAGCGCCACGAGCAGTTCGTCGAGCATTCCCGGAACCTGCGCCAGTTTGAGTACTTCGGGCAGCAGCCGGTCGATCAGATTGTTGTCGACCGAGAAATGCGACGGCGTTTCATCATAAATATCAAAGATGATCTCGACATCGCGCAGAATACGCGCCACGACATCCTGGTCGTTTTTGAGCAGCCAGATGGCGGCTTCGAAATTGGGGCCAACCGAATCGTGGTCGAGTGTCGTCAAAACTGCAGCCAAAAGCTGTGCGACACCTGAAGTGCGCTCAAATCCAGTATATTCGCCATGTTCATCGGTGTAGGTTGTGGGCGTTCCGAGCAGCGTCTGAGCCGCACGCAATGCCTGGTCGAGCGTCTCATTTTCGAGCAATGTGTCGCCCTCGCGCAGCAAATAAGCCAGCGGCGTCTTTTGCAAATCGAACGTCTCGAATACCGGTTCGCCGTTTCGCAGGAGTTCACCCGAAGATGCGATCGAAAAATCCGGTGCCGCACCTGCTTCGGTTTCGAACGGACTGACGCGGCCGCCGTTGTTCAGCATGTACCAGCCGTTGGCATCCAAATCGGCACGACCATCTCGATCGCTGTCGACAAACGGCGCATAAACCGAAGAACCGTCAACCGGTCGAATGATGGCATGTCCCCGATCGTCAAGTTTTGCAACGATTTGCGGATCATAGCTGCCATTGGGCGTGTAGTCGTCATCGGGGGTGAGCAGCATGTCAAAGGCCCGGCGGATAAATCGCGTCGGATTGTTGTCGGGCTCCAGATCGGCTGCAGCAATCGACAGCTCGCGGAGCATCTGATTCGTTGCATTGCGCGAACCGGTCGAGTGCTTCAAAATCAGATCGAGCATTTCGTCGGTGATTTCCGGCAGTGCGTCGTACCCAAACACCAGACCAAACGGATTGGCCTGATCCATGTGCAGCTCGATATTTGGTGATGTGGTGAGATAGTGGATGCCTTCCACGGCGTCCGGAGTGTTGCGCACCTCATCGACGACGACACCGATTTTGCGCAGCATCCCTGGATACAGCATGTTTTCGTACAGCGGCACGATGTCGATGAACAGCTGGTTGGCTGCATCGTAGTCTTCGCGTGCCAGCGAGGTATCGACGGCATCGATAAAAACATCGCGGTGCGATTCGAATGTGCCCAGAAACTGCGGGCTGCTGTGTTCCACCGAATGCACCGAATTATCATACACAATCTTGTACAGTTCTTCGCCAAAAGTCCCTACATTTCTCTGTTCTCGCTGTGGATTGATTTCTTCAACGCACCCAATGAGCGGCAGGCCGATGCACAGTGCAGAGATGAGGTTAAATCGGCTTAGAATTCTTTGTTTTTTCATAACGCACAAATTAAATTTCAAAACCAAATGGTTTTGTGAATTATTTATATGACGCGGTGCGTTAGGTAAAATAAAATTCCAAACGCATGTATGCTTAACGCGATGGGGGATGGAAATCAAGCGATTTTTTTACAGGCACGCCGTATGCCGCAGGCATAGGCGTGCCCCGTGCCGTATGCCGCAGGCATAGGCGCGGCCACAAAAAGTAAACATTACGAGCGGCTGTTGTTTTGTTTTTTTTCGATTTCGCGATGGTGGATGGACCAGTCGGCTGCATCGTCGTGGAGGCGGTTGTAGATGGCCTCGGCGAGCGCGACGCTGCGGTGTTGTCCGCCGGTGCAGCCGATGCCGATGGTGAGGTAGCGTTTGCCCTCGGCGCGGTACCGCGGAACCAGAAATCGAATTAAATCGCAGGTTTTATCGAGGAAAGCGGATGCATCGGGGTCGGAAAAGACGTAATCTGCGACGGGTTTATCGAGTCCGGTCTGGTGCGAGAGTTCAGGCACGAAGTAGGGATTTTTGAGGAACCGCACGTCGAAAACGAGGTCGGCGTCGAGCAGAATGCCGTATTTGTATCCGAAGCTGACGACGGTGATGCGCATGTTTTGTGGCTCGAATGCGTACCTCGAACGGATTTCGTCGCGCAGCGCGTGCGGCGACATTTCGGAGGTATCGACGCGCGTCTGAATATAAGGGTCGAGCACTTGCAGCATGCGGCGTTCGTGCGCAATTGCCGCATTCAAATCGCCTTTTTTGTCGAGCGGATGCGTGCGCCGCGTCTCTTTATAGCGCCGTTTGAGCACCTGGTCGTGCGCATCGAGAAAGACGATTTCGGGCGCATAACCGCTTGCGATCAGCCCATCGATGACTTGCGGCGCCTGCGGCAGAAATATCGAGTCGCGGATATCGACGCCGACCGCCACTCGCCGCACTTTTGCGTGCGACGAAATCAGCTTGAGAAACTCGGGGAGCAGCACCAGCGGCAGATTGTCGATGCAGTAAAACCCCAAATCTTCAAGCGTATGCAGTGCGGTTGTCTTGCCTGCACCGCCCATTCCCGATATCAGAACGAGTTGTAATGGATTCATGGTCGCCCCCGGTGTATAATCGTTGACCTGTGCCATGCCGATAATACATCCATGTGCACAAAAAATCTGCATTTCTTCGTGATTGGTAAGTATGAATCGTCTTTATTTTATCATTATTGCCGGCCTGTTGTGCCTGTGCGGCTGCCGTGACGTGCATCGTTCGTTTTGCGAACAGGCCGTATCGAAGCTGTGTGATCGCTGTGCCCAGTGCGGCGACTATAAATCGTGCGGACTTTTGCGCGTATCCGATCGCGCTTCCTGTGTCGACTCACTCGAAAGCGTCTGCGCTGCCTACGACAACGCCTATTCGGCCGAAGTGGCCCGCAACTGCCTGAATCAGCTCGACACGCTCACTTGCGAATCGCTCAAATCGGGCGGTAAACCCGAGGTTTGCACGCGTTTGTTTTGATGATTGTGTGAGGGGGCACAGCCCCCTCGCGGCTATGCACGCATACGCCGCGCCCCCATCGGCTATTTCGCCGGCATCGTGCTGAACGCACGCTGCCATGGCGAAATACGCCGATTCTGATGATGCGGGGACACCCCGCAACGCCCCGGTTTCTGGAATGCATCGATTGATTTGGCTCATATCCGCATGGCTGTGTGTATCGTGCGCTTCGAACGAAAGTGCTGTGCAGTCCGCCTATCGCGACTATATTGATAACTGCCGCAACCAGCGCACCGAACAGGCTGCTGCCATGGTGACTGATGTGGTTGCCGAACCCTGTCCTGCGGTCGTCGAACAACTGCCGCCTGACGAAGCATTCGAAACGGTTGCGTCCATGGGCCCGTATGTTTTCGTCGACAGCGGCGGCGGCTTTTGCCTCGATGCGCATCAGATGCTGAATTATCAGGAACTTGGGAGCGTGCTGCTGCGCATTAAGTATGCCCTGCAAACGCGCGATGCCGAATTGTTTCATGTCTGTCTGGCGCCGTCGCTCAATGCCAGATATCCCAGGGATTCTCTGGCGGAACAGATGTTGGGCGATCCCGATTTGAATGCGCTGTACGCTGCACTTGCGGCATCTTCGCTCGATGATATGGCGTGCGAAAGGCAGGATAAAGGCGCTCGCTGCTTTGTTTCCGGGATGACGCTGATGCTCGGACTGGTCGATCACGAATGGAAACTGGCCGGATTCGAGTAGTGTGTAAATGCAGTTATTGGGTTATGGATTATTGTTGGCGAGTTGAGTCAATTAAAGTATGATATATAAAGTGATCGAGCGGCATGATTATTTGGAGGCGATATGAAAGAGAGTTTGCACATCAATCCTGAGATCGTTGCGAGACGATGTGCGGTGAAGTCTCTGGATTATCGCCAGCTGACACCCCTTGACTGGATCGTGCTGGATTTTGCCGACGGTCTCAAATCGTTCAGCGAACTGTCTCGTCTGATTCCCGCAGAACCCGAAGATATTGCCACGGCATATTATCACCTGCGTTTGCTGGGACTGATCACGTGGCAGTCGTCGAACAATACGTCCAGAACCGGCGCGGAACAAAACCGTCCCGAAACCAGTCGTTCGGGAATGAGTGCGGGCGTGGGACAATCCTCGCTGAACCGATCAAGCGTGAATCCTGGCATTGCGACCCAGAATCCCTCGAGATCCGGGAGTAATCAGAGCCTGGTTGGCGTGCCCCAGCAATCGGTCACTGCCGGCGTTTCTCCTTCTGGGATTTCGCAGTTGCCAAATGCCGGTGCAATGCGTGATTCTTCCCTGAGAATGCGATCTGTGATATCATTGACGCCGGCTGTGAGCGGTTATTCGGATGAAGTTTGTGCTCAGTATCTGCCTCCGCGTCTGTTCACGACTTTTCGCCGGTTCCAGCCGACGCTGCTCAATGCCAGCCTCGATATTCCCACCGAAGCACAGGTCTTCATCGAATTCATTCACGAAAACCTCTCGTCGATGTCTCCCTGTGATTTGCTCGGTTTACCCGAAGGCACGACAGACAAGGCTTTGATTCGTCAGGCTTATCTTAACCGCACCAAACAATTCCATCCGGATCGGTATTTCCGAAAAAATACCGGCGCATTTGCTCCGCGAATTGCTGCGATTTTTAAGGCAATTTCAAGCGCATTTGCGACGCTGCAGGCTCAATAGCCATCTCATCCGGCATCATTGCCGCACGTGATTGCACCGCCAGGGGAACACATCATTCCGTTAATCACCAGTTTTGGAATAGGGTATTATGACAGAATATGCATTGGGCATAGATCTTGGGACGACCAATTCCTGTGTATCGATTGTCGAGCAGGGCAAACCGATTATCATTGCGAACAGTGCCGGGTACAAGACGACGCCTTCGATTGTCGCGATAGCCGAATCGGGGAAGCGGTTGATTGGGCAGCTTGCAAAGCGTCAGGCAATTACGAATGCCACCAATACAGTCTATTCCACAAAGCGTTTAATCGGCCGCACCATCCATGATCCCGAGGTGCAGAACTGCATTGCGACACTTCCCTACGAAATTGTCGAAGGACCACATGACGATATCCGCGTTGTGATGCGCGACAAGCAGTATTCGCTGCCCGAAATTTCTGCCATGATTCTGGGGGAACTCAGACAGGTCGCCGAGAATTATCTTGGCACATCGATAACCGATGCGATCATTACCGTTCCTGCCTATTTTAACGATGCCCAGCGACAGGCGACGATCGATGCGGGAACCATTGCCGGCCTCAATGTGCTGCGCATCATCAACGAGCCCACGGCGGCTGCCATTGCATACGGCACACAGAACAAGAAACGCCAGACCATTGCTGTATTCGATTTGGGCGGTGGTACGTTCGATATCTCCATCCTTTCGATTGATGATGGCATTTTCAATGTGCTTTCAACGACTGGCGATACATTTCTGGGCGGCGAGGATTTCGACAACCGGCTGATCGAATATCTGGTGCTCAATTTCGCACGTGAGCATGATATCGATTTGCGCGAAGATCCCATGGCCATGCAGCGGCTCAAGATTTCGGCAGAAAAAGCCAAATGTGAGCTCTCCGAGATGAAGTCGACCGAGATCAACCTGCCCTTTATATGCACCGATGCTCAGGGGGCGCCGCTGCATATCAATACGACGGTCACGCTGGAGCAGTTTGAGAATCTGGTCATCGATCTGGTCAAGCGCACGCTCAAGATTTGTCAGGTTGCCCTGATGAATGCCAACGTCACGCAAAACGATATCGACGAAGTCGTTTTGGTTGGCGGTATGACCCGAATGCCGCTCGTTCAGAGAGCGGTTGCCGAGTTTTTCCACAAACAGCCGGCAAAAAACATCAACCCGGATGAAGTCGTTGCGGTTGGCGCAGCAATTCAGGCCGATGGGCTCATTCATCAGGGGCAGAAGCACATCCTGCTCGACGTGACACCGCTGGATCTGGGCATCGCGGTGCACGGCGGAAAGTTCCACGTGATTACGCCAAAGAATACGACCATTCCATGCACAAACAGCGTCGTTTTTACGACTTCATTCGACAATCAGACGTCGCTGCGCATCGTCGTGCTGCAGGGCGAGCAGCAGCAGGCTGCCGAAAACCAGCGTCTGGCGGAATTTACGTTTTCGGGCATACGTCCGGGACCAGCGGGTTCTGTCGATATCCAGATCAAGTTCGACGTCGATCCCGACGGCATCGTCAATGTGACGGCCAAGGATTTGCAGACGCAGCACGAGCATTTCGTCACGGTATCGCGGTCATCCAACCTCACGCCCGAAGAAATCGAGCAGATGACCAAAGACAATGCCGATTATCTGGCGGCTGAAAAGATGAATGCGGATTTGAAACAGGCGGTGGAATACCTCAAGCTGAGCCTGAAATCGCTGAGGGATTTGAATGCAACGGCCAATTTGCCGGCGCCTATCGCCAACTTTACCAGAAACCTGCTTCAGCGCGGCGATGATTTGGTCAAATCGCCGGATACGGTGGTCAACGTCAATCGCATGACAGACGATATCAACAACGCGATTTCGTTGATCAACGAAGGCCAGTAGGCGCGCCGTAATAAGCAAAACGCGGCGTATCCTTTCAAGGATAGCCGCGTTGGCGAGCTGTAGTGGCGGGGCAGCGCCCCGCCACAAAGCGAGCGAGATAAAAAATAACAAATCCCGGCGGTTAATAGGCTTTTTTGGCGTTTGTGATATCGATGCTGTCGAGCACGTTCAGGCGCGGATTATCCGGATTGTAGCGCACTGTGCATTCCAGGGGCAGCTGGAAAACCGGCTGTTGTTCGATGGGCAGATTCTGGACGGGGAAGAGTCCTGCCCAGAGGCGACCTTTTGTGAACATGCGGTCTTTGCTGCGGAACGTGTATTCGACGCATTTGACCGAGTGCATGGAGTAGGCGCGGACGACGCCTTTCACAGTAACCCAGCGGGAATTCGGGGTGTAGCTGTTGGACTGTCCGGTGAGGAAGTTGATGATGCGCTGTTTGAGCGAGGGTTTTTCTTCGGCGATTTCACCTTCTTCGGGACGGTAGCTTGGGGAGACGCCGCGCATGACCAGCGAGATTTTGTTCATGAGATCGTCGGCATTGGGCGGACGCTTGGTGCGTTCGGATTGGAGCATCATGCCGAGGAGTTCGCGCATGTGTTTGGATGTTTGCGGGGCGTAGGTATCGAGTGCCTGTTCGAACTGGAGATCGAAGACGTCAGCTTCGAGATCGATAGGCGCTTTGCCAGTGAGCATGTGGAGGGCGGTTGCGCCGAGTGCATAGAAATCGGACTGAGTTTCGCATTCGCCCATCATCTGTTCGGGGGCCATGTAGCCGTATGTACCGGCGATGGTGGAGCTTCCCGATTTATTTTGCGGGTTTGCGACGGCACCGAAGTCGATGAGGTAGGGGTTGAGACGGACATCGGCGGCGGCATCTTCGGGCATTTCGCAGAGGATGTTGGACGGTTTGATGTCGCGGTGAATGATGGGCGGGGTATAGACGGTGTGCATAGCCTTGAGGATTTCGGCGACGCGCAGAATCAGTCGGAGGGTCTCATCTTCGGTAAAGATGCGGCCGTCGTCGAGGTAGCTTTGAATGGAGGGTGCGTCGATGAATTCCTGGACGATGTAGCATTCGCCGCCGGCTTCATCGGAGATGATGCTTTCGTAGAACTGGGGAACACCCTGGATATGGACGCTGCCGAGAACAGCGGCTTCGCGCTTGAACAAATCGAAGCTTTTGAAATTCTCGCTTTGTGACAGTTTGAGCGCTTTGATGGCGCACATCTGACCATTTTTGAGGTTGCGGGCTTTCCAGGTTTTACCGTTTGCACCTTCGCCGAGCAGCTCGGTATATCGGTATTTAAGGGCGAGCATTTCGGGGGTTTCAAGACGTTGCATCGCGGCTTCTTTTGCGGCGATTTCGTCGGCTTCCCGGCGCGCGGCTTCGTCATTTTTCTGTGCTTCGGCGATACTGGCCGCATGCGCGGTTTCTTCGGCTACTTTTGCAGCTTCACTCGCTTGTTCATCTAAAATGCTAGGAGTTTTTTCATCCAGAATTGATTTTGTGTCAGACATTTTTTTCCCAGATAAATGTGGTTTAAAAGAAAAACCAAGCCATTTGATTATATACGATAACTGCAAATCTGCAAAGACAATACCTGTATTTATGCAGGGCTACAGCCTTTACTTTTGGCATGATTTTGTTCAAGCCCGTTGGGGCTTGAATATCAATAGCCCCCGGCAACGCCGGGGGATGGTGTGAGTCCCCAAAGGGGAACGCCTTAGGCGTTCAATATTGAACCCCGCTGGGGTTCTATGGATTAAGGTCATGCTCTGATCCCCCGGTAGTCGCCTACGGATCCAACCGGGGGCTATTGATATAGAACGTCTACGACGTTCATTATACTTTTTTTTATGCGGTAATCCTGTGTATTTATGCGCGATTTCGATTGTATGGTATAGATGGGAATGGGCAAACTACGGCCGCAGGCCGTCCAACAGAACTTTAGGAAATCTATGAAAAAACTGCAGATACTATCACTCATCGGTTCGATGCTGCTGCCATGTGCGGTATTCGCCCAAAATAATGGTCCTGCGGCACCTGCGGCACCGGCGATTAAACCGCTGGATGCGAAGAATACGCAGGGTGCGCGTACGCACGAAGACTTTGTGTGGACGGCTGAGGGCGGGCTGAAACTTGCGCATGCGCCCACGGGAAAGAATGGATTCTGGGCTGCGCCGTTTGGGATGCGCGAGGACGGAGTTCTGCGGGCAACCGTGAATCTTGGCAGCCATCCCGATTTCTCGCTGTTGTTCAGAGCGACTTTCCCGAAAAAAGTCGCCGAAGTGAGCGGATACAGCCTGTCGGTTCACCGGAGCGATGTGCAGATTCACCGCTGGGAAGATGGCTATGCGCAACCGGTTGTCTATGGCACCAAAGTGAAGATGCCAAAGGTGATAGACATTCTGGTGACGTTGAAAGGGCCGCATTTCGACATCGAAATCCGCGATCATGCGACGCAGAAATTGCTGCACACCGTGTCGAGCGATGATGCATCGCTGCGCGGTACAGAAATCGGCTACAGGGTGCACAAAAAGCAGGGTAAAGACACGGGGCTGATGGCACTGGATTTCGTCGCGGGTGAAAAATACAAAGGAAAATGGCCATCTTTGGGTGATCCCGATGCTTATCTGCGGCAGCAGCCGGTTGTCTATGTTGCTGTGCCCGTGAATACATCGTCCAATGGGCTCAAAGCATGTAAAAAAGTGAGCAATGCGGGCATCGATAATTATGACGTCTATCGCTGCAGCCACAATAATATGATGGCGCTGGTCGATGAATCGCGGCGATTGCCCGATGGATGGTTTTGGGCGGAACCGCGGAACAGCTTTGTCGATGGCGAATATCGAAAAACCGTGGCCGACCTTGGGTGCAAGGTGCCGATGCGATGCGACGAAACCCAGCCGGTCATGCCGAACCGAAGTACCAAAGATGCGGCCATGATTCAGGCCTATATCGACAATTATGGCGAGGAATGCCGCAAGCGCGCATCGAGACGATTGGGCGCACGTGGATGGGACACGAAATCCGTGCCGTGGTTTTGTCGAACAAATCGCCCGATAGCGTGATGCCTCGCGTGCATTTTAACGGGTCGCACCATGGCGTTGAATTGCTGGCGACCGATTTTGCGTTCGATGTGCTCGAGCAGTTGTGTGAAACACAGGATCCCGAAGATATCCGGCGATACAAAAAGATTCTGGACGATGTGGAGGTCTGGGTGATTCCGACGGTCAATCTGGATGGCGTGGATTTGTATTACCACGTTTCGGATCACCTGGGGCGCAAGAATGGCCGCGGTGTGTTCAAAAAAGCGGTGAACGACAAGCCATGGCCGGCCAGAACGGGACTGGGACAGCCACAGTATGGCTATAACCGCTATCGGCCGAACGACATACGGGTTGGCGGCGGTGTTGATATCAACAGGAATTATCCGCTGCACTGGGGGGCAACGGGGGAATTGTCGTCGTCGGAACATCCCCGGGATTATTGGTATCGCGGATCTGCGCCAGCCAGTGAGCCCGAGATCCAGTCGATGATGAACATGTTTCAGTATACGCAGTTCGTGTCGTCGATTAGTTTCCACACGGTTTCGACGCGGATTTTGTCGCCCTATTCCATCAATGCGCTTCAGAATCCGCCGCACGAAAAGGATCAGGCGTGGCAATTGGCTCTGAAAATGGCCGAAAACGCCGGAATGCAGGCGAATGGCAAGTATTATCTGGTCGTGAAGAACCTGTATTCGGTGGATGGGACGGATCAGGACTGGTTCAGAATGGTGGAGGGCACAACGGCCTATCTCATCGAGGGATCGATGCACAATCCGTCGGGTGCCAAACGTCTGGATGCCATTGCTAAAAATCGTCCGGCCTGGCAGACGTTTCTGGATGCCGCGCCCTCCTCGACGATTGTGCGTGTTCGGGATGAATCGGGAGAACCGCTGATTGCGGAGGTTTCATACAGCGATGTGCCGGCACTGAATGACGAGCACTGGCTCACGCGTTGTGATGACGGGACGCATGCGATGTTATGTTTTGGGACGCGCAAAGTCACGGTGACGCTGATGGATGGATCGTCGCAGACCAAGACCGTGAGCTGTGGTGCGCATCCGACCATTGTCGATTTCACGTTCGAGCGGCCGCAGGATTATAGTCTGGAAGCGGCTTCGTGCAGCACGGGGCTGTGCGAAACGCTGTACAGTGTCGATACTTTGTGTGCGCTGCGCAATCAGACGTGTCCATCGGTGCCGGCGCAGCGCTATTGTTATATCGATGACACCTGTATTCCTGCCGGTACGACCAAGGATCTCGGGGTTTTCAGGGCGCTTGGAACGCTCAAATGCGACCCTCGCGAGAACAATCGCTATTGGATTCTGGTCGAACCGTAATGGGGCGCAGGATCAGGCGTCGTGTTCCAGGACCAGATCGGCGGCGGCGCGTCCCGAGGCAATGGCTTCGACGATGGTAGAACCGCCGGTTTTGCAATCGCCGGCATAAATGATGCGCGGATTGTCGGGCAGTTTCTCGTCTGCGCGGCTGCCAATCGCACGAATGACCAGGCTGAAGTAGGGCAGCTCAATCGTCGAATCGGGCAATGGCTGCCACTTTTGGCCGTCAAAGACATTGCGATGGATGAACAGCGACAGGCTATTTTCGTTGCGCTCAATTTTTTCGGGACTCGTCATGCCGCTGAGGTTGACACCGTGATCGAGGAGTTCAAGGAATTCCGGCCGCGAGATGCGCATGTCGGCGATGCGGCGGCGGATAAACATCTCGACGGATGAGGCCCCGAGATGCAGTGCTGTGAGCGCGCAATCGGTGGCAACATTGCCGCCGCCGATGACTGCAACTGCACCACTGGTGCGGTATTTCTCGCGGTTCGTCAGGTAGTCCATGTATGAAACGCTGTATTCCTCTCCCGGAATTCTCAGCGACACGCAGTTGGGTTCTCCGGTTGCGATGATAACGCAATCGAAATCTGTCAGCAGGGAGAGGGGATCGGTGATTCTGTGGTTCAGATGCAGCGATACCTTTTCCGTATCGTGTATGAACGACCAGTCTTTTTCGATCACTTCATGCGGCAGCCGCTCGGCTGGAATCATGTTGAGTGCGCCGCCGATGCGATCGCTGGCTTCGAAGATTTCGACCAGATAGCCGTTCTGCGCGAGTCTGGATGAAGCGGCCAGACCCGCAGGACCAGCGCCAATAATGGCTATGCGCTTGCCGTTGGATTCGATCGCTTCCGGCTGAATCACCTCGCGGTTGCGGTAGTTTTCCAGAATCGTTGCCTGAACCCGGGGAATGTTGATTGGGAAATCGATCTGGCTGCGCGTACACGATTTCATGCAGAATTTATCGGGACAAATCAGACCACAGGTTTGCCCCATCGGGTTGGTGCGCATGATGGTGCGAACGGCCTCGGGCCACTGCTGCATTTGGGCAAACTGGATAAATTCGTGCGGATTGCAATTGACCGGGCATGCATTCATGCATGGCTGGGTTCGGCAGTTCAGGCAGCGATCCAGTTCGGCTTTGAGTTTGATTTTGGTCAGGTACAGACTTTTTTCTTTCATTGTGATTTGCATCCTCATAGCCGTCATTGGCTGAATTGTGACGCTGAAAGGTGACGATTTAAATGCATCACCATTTTTTCACTTGCCACAAAAGACATGCGCACATACAGTTCGGCGATCTTTTGGCTGCCGCCAACAGACGCCATACTATATTTAAACGCAGTACATACACAATATGAACGAAGAACATAAAAAAAACGCAGGTATGCAGTCATCCACAAACCATCGCACAGATGCAGGCGATTCCCGCACCGATTCGGGGCATGATGTGCCGCGTCGCACACATCGGCAGCCCAGATTCGAAAAGAAGCAGGATTCCCGCAAACCGGCGAAAGACCGGCCGGGTAAATCCGTGCCGAAAGCCGACAGAAATGCGGAATCGACTCAGGTGCGCAGTCGTGATTCAAAGCCGGCCAATAAGCCGGCAAGATCGCCCAGACTGCAAAAGAATCCCCGCGAACTGGTCGTTGAAACGCTCATTAAACTTGAGAATGGCGGCTATTCAAACATCGTGTGGGATTTGGCGATTCGCCATTCTGCACTGAACAATCTCGACAAGATTCTGGCGACGCGCATCTTTTATGGCACGCTGTCGAATATCCGTCTCATCGATGCGCTGTGGAATGATATCGAGCCCGAAATGCTCAAACGCGCGGATACCGTTGTGAAGATGGCGCTGCGCAGTGCCATGTATCAGCTCGTATTTCTGGATCGCGTGCCCGCCTATTCCATTGTGTCGACGACGGTCGATGTCGTCAAGCATATGCGCAATCACGCGGCCTGCGGCTATTGTAATGCGTTGTTGCGCAAGGCTGTGGCACGTCAGGAAGCCGGACGTCTCAAATACAATCCGACAGGCAATGAACTCACCGATTTCGCTGTCAAATACAGCATGAATGACGATCTGGCTTCACTCATAATCGGAGAATTTGGTGAACAGGCCGCAGAAATTGCCGAAAGCATGCTCAGCGTCCCCAGAATGGTGCTGCGCGTCAATCAGTCGAAAGTTTCGATGCAGGCACTCAGAGAACGCGAAAACTTTGACGTGGAGCCATCTTCGCTGTTTCCCCAAAGCTCGTGTGTGGTTGTAAAGCGCCACGAAGCGATTGAAAAAGCGCTGGATGATGGCGAGGTGTGTGTGCAGGACGATGCGGCCCAGATGGCGGTGATGGCGTTGGGAACGCCGGAAACGTGGGCACCTGGCCGCGACGAAGTGCATCTTTGGGATGCCTGTGCCGGACACGGCGGCAAATCGATTTATTTGCTCGACGAAATCGCATGCGACAAATCCCAGCGCAGATTCCAGCTGCTCAGCACCGATTTGTTTGCGACAAAACTTGAGCGTTTGCAGGAATATCATCAAAAGCATTTTCCGGCCCAGAAGCTGATCGCCAAGGCCCGCGATCTGACGATTGGCGGCAGCGTACCCCTGGCACCATTCGACGTGATTCTGGTCGATGCGCCATGCTCCGGACTCGGCGTTCTGCGCCGTCATCCGGAGGTCAAGCTGCTGCGAAAAGCCGAAGATATCGCTTCGCTTGTCGAATTGCAGCATCAGATTCTGGACAACGTATGCCGTCATTTGCGCGTGGGTGGCATTCTGGTCTATGCGGTTTGCACCATTACACAGGCCGAATGCGAGCAGCAGGTCGAATCGTTTTTGCAGCAGCATCCGAATTTTGAACGCCGGAATCTGCCGGCCGAATGCACCAGTGGCCGCGGGGATTGCGCACAGATCAAGCTGCTGCCGCATACCGATGGATGTGACGGTTTCTTTGTCGCACGGTTTACGCGGGTGTCGTAAGGCACATCCTGAGCGATGCCAGATTCGGGCATCCCGTGCTGCGCCAAATCAGGCGGCCGATATCGATCCATTCCTGTACGAGGCTTTCGATTCCCGCCGTTTGATGGTTGTGATAGGCGCGGTACAGCGGCTGCGCGATGGCGACCAAATCTGCGCCAAGTGACAGCGCTTTGACCAGATCGAGCGCATGCCGGATGCCGCCCGAAGCAATCAGAGTCCGGTCGCCCAAAGCCGCACGGCAGCAGTGAATCGACGATTCGAGCGAATAGCCAATCTGGTCGAGCGCAGTGATATTGCTGCCGGAAATGGGAACCTGCCGGCGCATGGCCTCGATCTTTATCCACGAGGTGCCGCCTCGCGAGGATGTCTCGATCCCTGCAATTGGCAGCATTCCAAGGCGGTTTGCGCAACCGCCGCCAATGCCGCTGCCCACTTCCTTAATCAGCACAGGCATTGGAAAAGCTTCGACAAATCGCTGCAAATCCTCATAGTTACAGCAAAATGCGTGGTTGCCTTCGTCCTGCACATATTCCTGCAGTCCGTTCAGATGGATGAACAGTCCGGCGCATCCAAGCCTTTTGCAGTTTTCTGCTACATACTCGACCTTGTATCGCTTGATTTCACTTGCCCCAAGATTGGCAAACAGCGCTTCGACTTCGCCGGTGCCGTAGGTTTCGTGCAGCGAATCGTTTTCGAGACAGACGCGAATCGATCCAAGACACATGGCCAGACCGTGGGTTTGCGCCAGTTTGCGCAAAGCTGTGTTGAATTCGGCCGCCTGCGGTATGCCGCCGGTCATTGCGCCAAACATCAGCGGGAATTTCACGGCAATCCCCGCGATCTTCGAAGTCGTATCCAGACGATCCGGCTGCATTTCGAAGAGCGCATCATAGGGCAGGCAAAGGTGATCCAGACCCGCGCCATTTCCCCGGTTGGACTCGTTCAGGCAGAGTGCGAGGTGATCCAGTTTTCTTTCTTCGTTCGTCGGCATAGCAGATCCATGGTTTACTGTAGTTCTTTTGGGGACGGCCTGCGGCCGTAAGCGCATTCTTTGGCGGCTACGCGCCGCAGGCGGTTAGAGGGTGTGCCACCGCGCACACCCTCTAACAACTCCCGCGCGGCCGGGGGAAACCCCCGGACCCCCTATTTGGGCTTTTAGTTCTATTCAATCCAGTCCACGCCTGTGAATCGCCGTCCGGGCGAGCACAGGCGTGCGCGCCGACGTCGTGTCGGCGCGTTTATTTGATTTCGGGCTCATCATGACGGCTT
>CAMKRB010000017.1 GCA_946415045.1 uncultured Myxococcales bacterium | reverse complement strand
AAACCTGCCCATTGCGCACCTCCGCTTACGATTCACGATCGATGAGACGTGTCACAACACGCCTTGGCACGTGTCACGACACGTGACTAAGGCTCGCAGTTTCGCACCATAACTCGCCAAATCGCATAAAGCGAGGGATTTTTGTTTGGTGATCGCTGCGGGCGGCGGCGTATCGCGCAGCGATAGCCAGCCGCCAGCGAGCTGTAGAGCCGTGTCGTGACACGGCTCAAAGCGAGCACGCAAGCGTATCGGCGCAGCCGATAGCGGCGTACATACACATACACAGAATGAGACAACAGAATCGCCACACAAAAATCGCATGTGATAATTTGAAAATGTGCTACAAAATGTGCTAGTCTTTGGGTGCTTTTTGCGAGCGAGGGAGTAATGACAGACAAGCCTGATGTAACGATTCGACGGATACGCATTGATGATTTGGACGCGGTGCAGGAGTTGTATGCGGCGCAGGTGGCGGCGGAAACCGACCCGTTGAGCGCGATTCGCGTCACGGCCAAACAGCATGCATGGGAAATGCGGCGGCTGCGACAGCAGTGGATGGTTGATCAGCGCTATTTGTCTTATGTTGCGACGATCGAGACCAAAGCCGAAGATGGCAGCACGGCCGAGTCGGTCGTCGGCTATATCGCAGCTGTGATTCAGAATCAGGCGCGGCTTTATGAGGTCGAGGCGCTGGCTGATATCGGTGAGCTCTGGGTTTTGCCCGAGCATCGCGGACGCGGCATCGGCACAACGCTCGCCGAATATCTGTTCGAGGATATCAACAATCACGGCATCGACTGGATTACCGTGCATCTGGTCGGAAATCCTGACGGCGTCGCAGAGTTCTTTCAGAAAATCGGCTTTAAAACCTGTGCGGTCGAAATGCGCTGCCGCCTGAGTGAACTGGAAAACAAGGAATAATCAGGCTTTGCTAAACGAATGTGGATATGAAAATACGCTGACGCTTGTTTTACGGCCACGAGCAATGAGCAAAGAGCCACGAGTGATCATAGACCACCTCGATGCTCGAGGCTCGACGCTCTTTGCCAATATCACACACGCATCGGTGTAACGCTATATCCACACTGGTTAAACATAGCCAAGAAAATTGTGCATCCGGGGATTGTCCCGGTATTCATTGGTTTTTTACAGGAAGACACATGACGAATCAATCTTACGAGGGAACGCGGTATTTATCGCCCTGGACGGATTCAATCATTGAGATACTTGGCGTGCATCTGCACCGTTACATGATGCCGTTGCTGATGGATCACAAGATCAATCATCTCGGCGTACTTGTTGGCTTTGAAGCCAGCCACATGCCCGCTGTGGCATTGCGCGTCACATCCTATGGCACCGAGGTGATCGACCTCCACGCCGATTACGACAAACTCGTGACGCAGGCGCGTGATCGCGACGATTTGTCGGCCGTGATGGAAGTCGAAATCGATGGCAAAAACCTCGTACTTTTCCCGGTTTTGTCGATTTCTGAGCCCGGTCGCGAGCATATCCATGCGTTTGTGATTGCCGAAGATGCCAAAATCTTTGATGCCGACATTCTCACCGTTGCGCTGCGCACCCGCATAAATGAAGCCATTCGCGCCTTCCGCAACAACTCACTGCGCATCGTATTCGACGAATGCGAAGGGGCTTCGCCAAAGGATTTCCTCGCACGCGTGCTCGATTTGCTGCCGGTCTGGTGCGGCGTTGACCATTCCGCATCGCTCATCCTGGCAAGCTCGCTGGAATCGATGGTGCTCAGCGGCGTCGGTCCCGCCAGTTTCCAAATCGTCGCCGAAAAGCTCTATTGCGCCCCTGCCGAAGAAGGCAAAGCCTACGACAACATGTCGACGCTCGAATTCGTCGTGCGACACGGCGAAAATTCGGGGCTCATCGGCCATGCATTCGATGAAGTGCGCCGCACGCGCACGGTTGGCCTGAACATTTTCATCGGCGATCCCGATACCGACGAATGGTTCTCGATGGGCGAAATTCAAAAAAGCGCGCACCGCGTCGCAACCAAAGCCTATCGCCCCATCGAAAAACTCACGGTGATGCTGCCGCTTTTGTGCACCAACGAAGTCGGACAGCAGGAACTGCTCGGATTTCTGTCGATTTGTTTCTTCGAAACGATGCCCCTGGCTTCGCTGACATCCCGCGTGCTCGAAACGCTCGCCACACGCCTGGGCACCTATCTGCATCGTTCGTCATTCTTCAGCCTCTCGGCCCAGCAGCTCTGGCTCCTCGAATGCGTGCGCGAAGAACAGGTCTCGGTATCGCGCCTGCTCAAAAACGCCGGTGATACCAGCGCCGAAATTGCGCTGCCGACGTTTATTCAAAACGTGAACAACCTGGTCGCTCAGGAAACACAAATCCCCTGCTTCGCCATCGGTTATCGCGTGAGCACGCCAAACGGCGACATCCTGCGATTCTCAAACCCGCATGGATTCACGATTTTCAACGACATCGACCTGTCCATCTATCCGGATGAGCCGATCAATTCGTCGCTCGCCGCACTTTCCGCGCGCCTGAATCGCGTCATCACACTCACCGGCGGCACCGATCACGACGGATGCACCAAATTCGAAAACAACATCTTCGTCAACGAAGCCCTCGGCACGCTCTGCGACGGCCGTCTGTGCGAAAATCTCGACGATTCGTGGCGCAAACTCAGCGATTATTACAAGCCGTCGCGCGAAGGCAACTACGCCACACTCTGTTACCCCATCCGCATGAAAGACGAAGTCGTCGGCGTCATCGCGGTCGAAGTCAATCGCGATACGAACTGGGTCTGGTGGACCGGCTTTGGTTCGTATCTCTTCTATCGCCTGCTCGCCAACGAACTCGCCGCCGATTTCAGCCTGCTTGGGCTGGATGTGCCTGAGAATTAATGGGGTTCGCCTTGAGACGTCCTGGTTGGACGTCTCTGCGGCTCACTGGCCCGGGCTATCTGCGATACGCCCGGGCTTTCTTTTATTTGCTCGCCTTGAGACGTCCTGGCCGGACGTCTCTGCGGCTCACTGGCCCGGGCTATCTGCGATACGCCCGGGCTTCCTTTTATTTGCTATCCCCAAAACGTCCTGGCCGGATGTCTTTGAGGAGCATCCTGCCGCACAAAAAAAGGCCGGGCACATGGCCCGGCCAGTTGTTCGCAATTGCGGTGTCTTTTATTCGACCGAATATCCCCATTGCGTTGGAATACCATTTTCGTCTGCCATCGTTGCATTGGTGTACGACACCGGCGGTTTGGATGGATCCGTCGGGCAAACATAGCTATTGCCGCCATTTACGGACACAACGCCAACGCAATAGTGACGACCGTTCGTGCCAGGAAGTGCGCCGGCATTAGACATATACTCGGTATTGGTCGTTCCACAGCTGCCGCACGAAGTATTGACATTCGCCGTCTCCACTGAAGTATCCCACGAAGCGATGGGGTCGGACAATTTGGTGGCGCAATAAGTCGTTGCAGTTACATCGTTTGCGGTTAAGCCTTCGGGAGGCAGGAACTGGATATAGGATGTGCGGCTGGCCTCGTCGATATAGAATTTGCACCAGGTAACAGGCTTGGAAGACGGTGATTCAACTGTGTAGGTCTTGTATTGCCAGTCGTTTGGAATCGTCGTCGCATCGACGCGCAGCGTGGGCAAATCCGGATTATTGGGATCGTTGGGGCAAATATAGCTGTAGCCATCTTTGATATCGACCATTGCGACGCAATAGTATGTGTTTGGATCAGAAGGCAAGCCATTGGAAGCCGTCATATATTCTTTGTTGACAGGATCAGAGAATGAAGTGTTATGCGTGGTAGGAATCTTGCTCGGAGTTGCAGCGTTCCAGGATTCGACACTATTGCTGGGCGAAATGGAACATCTAAAGTAGGGGGTAAACTGGACGCCATTATCGTCGAGTTCCTTGGTGCGCACGCGGCTGAAAGCGATACGATCCGCACCGAGCCACTGGAAGCGGCACCAGTCGACTGCAGTTTCGACGCGACTCTTGCAGGCATTGGTGGATGGATCACAGCCACGTTCACAGTTCTGTCGGTTAATCCAGACGCCCTCCATACATTGCGCAAGCTGTCCGCCGTCATTAGCGCAACCGGGATTTCCACTGGCAATGGTATTGCCCGCGAGGTCTGTACAACTTTTGGCAACGCATAAATCCCCGACTTTATCGAATCCGCTCCTGCACTCCCAATCACACACACCGCCATTGCACGAAGCAACGCTATCGGCGGGACCGGAACAAGGACTCGTTTCAATCCAATTGCCATCGTCGCATCTGCCTTTCATCGAAGCTGCACTGCATCCAACCGAACCATGCGGAATATTGGCATGGCTTACTGCATCTGGGCAGGAATCCTTGGCCGTCTCGATCTTTTCGCATCTGCCGTCTTTGGGATAATAACCTTCCTCACATTCAAAACCACAGACATTGCCATCACAGATAGCAGTGGCATTCGAAACTGTGGTGGTGCATGTTTTACCCGAATCCCACAAAGTGCCGGTGCATGTATAGAGCTTGTTCGATTCACACTTGGTCGCCGTTCCGGTGCACTGGATTTCCTGGATATCGCTTGCGCTGCGTGGCACCAGCACGGATGTATTGTTCGTGTATTTAACGATACCGGTCACGGCATAATAGCTGCTGTTTTTGAGCGATGCACTGTATGCTTCTGTCGAAATTGTGAATACTCCGGAGGTATCCTGAGCCATAAATCCACCCGAAACGGGGTTGGTTACCATGACTTTCGAAACCGAGACGAGCGAACTGTTATAAAGGTTGTCGGGTCTGGCGTTGATATGGACGATATCGACGCCGACTGCTGAAATATTGCCGGACCCAGACTGTGTAATCGAAATGCCGTTTGTTGTATTTGCGCGCACCTGCAACTGGCAGTAGGAATAGCCTACGCCATCGGCTTTGACTTTTACCTGCTGACCAACGCTGAGCGACCGGACATCACTGAGATTGCAGCCGTTATTGGCGCAGCTGATCATGATACCGGCGCGCTGTGCAGTGCTCACCGATGGATCCTGAATGAAGAAATAGTAATCGCCGTTCTTGTTGACATGCGTAACGACGCCGGTGATCTCGACATTTGCCGGCTTGACCATGCTCGCCGTTGCACTGCAGGCCGCATCGACGATGCTGTTGTAATCCTGCCAGATATCGCCAATCTTTGTATAGTTTTTGCCCTTTTCAACACAGGTCGGCGTGGTGCCCTGCATCTGGCAGATTTGTGAAGAAGAGCATGAGCCAGTACCTGTCAGTTCGGTCAATTTTCCGTCGGTGCATTTGACGATCTGTTTACCATCGGTATTGCATGCCGTGAGGCTGCTGGCCAAAGTTCCGGATCCCAGCGTACAGGAAGCTGCAACGCATTTGTCGATCAAACACTGGCTTTTGCCGTTATGATTATCGGCGCAATCGACGCCTGTACTCAGCGCATCGCCATTGCAAAAGCGCAGCACATTGCCATCGCATACATAAGCGCCCTGGGCAATCGTATTATCACCGAATGTGCAGTATTTATCCGGTTCTTTTTCACATGAATAGGCCCCGCCCGACGCCATGCAAATCGTATCGTCCTCGCAATTTGCCACGTTCTCAAGCGTTCCATCGTTGCAGCGAACCACTGATTTACTGTTGTTGCCGCATGCCTGTGCACCATGAGCGATCGTCGTGCTGCCCGAAGTACACGGATGATAATCACTGCATGCATCATCGCCATCGCGGCAGGTTCTGCCCACGCCACAGCTTCCGGCACTGGCATTGCCGTTGTTGCACGTCACCAGACTGCCGCCGGAACAAACCGATGCGCCATTATCTATTTTCTTGCCATCCACCGTGCATTTGCCGGCATTGGGATCGATACAGTCAACAGCCTCGACACTGCAGTCCGTGCCCGCAGGACACACTTTGGTCTGATTCTGGGCGTTATTGTCACAATACTTAAGCGTATTGCCTTCACATGATGCAGATCCCGGCGTACATGAGACTTTATCGCAAGCCCCCGTCTGGGAATTGCACGTTTCGTTGGCTCCGCAAGGAGTCTGAGCCACCCAGTCGTTATCCGAACAAATCATGGGGGTGGTGCCGACGCACTTCACATCGCCCTCTCCACACTTGATCAAAATCTGATCTTCGCACTTGCCCGTCGATGCGTTGCACGTCTTCTGCGCGCCACAGTCTTCAACCAGCTTGTATTCGTTGTTCTGACACTCCATCAGCGTATTGTTGATGCATGTTTTCTGGTTATCATTGCAGACAACAGGCGTGTTCTTGTCACATGCACGGGCCTGCGCATTGCACGTCCCCTGCTTTGCACTGCAGTCCATCTGCTCATCCCACGATCCACCCTGACACATCATCAGACGGTTATTGGTGCACTGATAAGCGCCTTCTTGGCATTTATTCTGGGTATTCTGTTCACACCTGTGCTGTTCCGCATTACAGGTCTGATCCGTATTGCAATACTGCTGCGTCTGCCAATTGCCTCCCTGACAAAACATCAATATGTTGTTGTCACAACTATAGACATTCTCTTCACAATTCTTGGGCGTTTCTGCATCCGCACAGCCTATCACAGCACAAAGCGCCAAAAATGGTAAATAACGCAGCGATTTCATATTGTTTGTCATCCTTTCCTCCGTTCATGCAACAGAACAAACACGCGTATTATAGATATTGTTTTTAAAAAATCGCGGTTGATCGTTGATTTTTGTGAAAAACTTTGCGCAATTTGTAGCTTAATGTATGATGTGTAGGTAAAATTACAAAATTATATTCAACATCATATCAGAACCATGTATTTCATTAGTCGCCTTCCCGAACCAAAGCTCCAGAAGTAACAGTTCACCCCTATATGAATTGTGGCTCTATTTAGCGAGCGTGGATATGAAAATGCAAAGTCGTTTGCTTCACTGCTTTTAGCATATAGCTTATGGCTTATGGCTTATAATGCTCTTTATGCATGGCATGCAGGGTTTTAGCGAATTGGGGGATGGGCCAGGGCCGTCGCATTCTAAAAATGCTTGGCAGTTCTGAATTTGCAAACACCGCTTAAATGCTCACGATTATCGTCCTGAAGTGGCGAAATGTCACAGCCCGGGGGGAACGAAGTGAACCCCTGGGTAAATGATGTATTACCAACAATTCGCAGGCTGAAAGTGTGCAACAAAAGAGCAAGAGACAAAATAGAATGCGACGCCCCTGGGGGAAGGGGACCCATTTCGTCTTTTGTAGGCAATGGCAGAATAGAAACTTAGGAAGCCTTTACAACGTCATGGATTCCAAATGAGCTTGTCTCTTGGCGGGGTCCGGTGCAGAGCCCCGGCTGAACTGTTGCCCGAAATCCATTCGTCCCACAACAGAGTTGCCAAATCCCAATCGGTGCACATCATCTTTTGCATCGCCGGACGCGGTGTCCGGGAATAGGGCGCATCGGGGTGGCGTTCTGGAATATGTAAGCGCAAGGCAATTCGCCATGCCCCGACAGGATGAGGTCATTCATGATTTCCAAACGTGAGCAAACCAGTTACAAATTATGGCGGCGCACAAAGCAGCTCATGGATCACGGTTATTCCGCACTCGCCCTTCTGCTTGCCATCTTTACGATCATCTGGACCGCTGCTTTTTACGATGAAAACAAGCGTCAGCTCCCCGCGCATCCACAGCTTCCCGGTGTTGATGAATCACATCAGTCTTTTGACCGCGCTGAAGCCCAGAACTGGCTGGGCGAAAAAGCCACCGAGTTTTTGTCTATACTGCATGACCATGAGATCAGAGGAGCGACCGTGTATCACCGCGTCAAAGCGGAACAAAGCGCCATGCAAAAGGCCGCACGCAAACACATCGATATGACGCAGCTCAACGATTTGTATGGCATGCGCGTCGTCGTTGGCAATGAACTCGATGTTTACGAGACGCTCAACATCATATGTGCCAACTATCCGGTCGTGCCGGGAACCATCAAAAACTACATTCAAACGCCCAAACCTTCAGGATATCGCAGCATTCATGTCGTCGCCCAAATCGACGAACGCCGTGTTGAATTCCAGCTGCGCACGCACGAAATGCACGAAAGCGCCGAGGCCGAGCATGAGGCCTACAAACTGCGCATGAATGCACTGGTCGCATAAAGTGGTTGTATCGAACCAGCATGAATACAGATGGCTTGTGGCTTATAGCTTATGGTGGAGTACCAGATTACCACTGGTTTCAGGCTCACAAGCTCTAAGCTCCAATATGTTGTGCCAGAGTAATGAGCCTCGAGTGCACATTTGCCAACTCGACGCTCGACGCTCGATGCTCAGCGCTCTTTGCCAGTATCTCACTCGTATCGGGGTAACGCTATATCCACACTGGTTAAACATAGCCAAAAAAAACGCGCTCTCGCGCGTTTTTTTTATTTCAAGAATGCCGATGGAATGACCAGACAATTCTGGTTGGCGTATTCCGTGATGTTGCGGGCAACATCGCGGATCTCGTTATCGACATCAAGCGACGGCTGTGTGGTCGGTAAAACGATGAGATCGGCCGATATTTCCTCAGCCACCGAAAGCACTGCCCCTGCCATCGACATCACCGGCGCATGCTGTTTGAATGACAGATTGGCTGCATGACCTTCGAATGCAAAAGGCACCGTAAGCTGCTGCACCGCTTGTTTTGCACGATGCGTAATGCGTTCGGTCGCCGCGGCGATCTGACGTGCGCCGGGCGCAAATCCCTGATAATCAGCATACGGATCCGCTCGTTTCAGATTGGGTACCGGTGTGACAATCTCAATATCCGAATCGGGATAAAACATCGCAAACGATACCGCCCATGCCAGCAATTTCGCCGAAAATGCGGGTTCAAGCAATGCAACCAGAATCTTTTTGTGCGGCCCGACGTGCGTAGGATTCTTTATCAAATACAATGGTGTTCGCGTATAGGCGACAAAAGTTGCCGCCATACTGCCGATAATACCGGTCGTATGAGGTTTGGTTCCATAGGCACCGCAAAACATCAAATCGGCATTGCATTCCGAAGCAGCGTGCAAAATGGATTTGGCCATCGAATCGCGCGCAAAATCTACTCGCAAACGAATATGCGAGGCGTTTTCGCCCATCACTTTTTCCAGATACTGCGCGCCGCGGGCTTCGACCCCCTTGCGAATCTCGTTCAGGATCTCGACCTCATCACTGCCCAGCGCCGCATACGGAAATATGATATCCCGCATAATCGTCGGGAATTTCTCAAGCACGTTAAAGCACGTCACAGATGCGCACGATGTTTTGGCCAGATCATGCGCCTGAAGCAATGCCTGCGTGGCATAGTTCAAAAAATCGGATGCCACGAATATGGATTGCATGGCATAAAAATAACTCTGGGAAACTTCACTCATGGTTGACTCGTATCGGAATTATCCGGATTATCCTGTGGTTGCTCGTTTTGACTGCCAATTTCTGCAACAGGTTGCGCGGGTTCCGGTTCTGGAACAGGCTGCGCGGGTTCTGGTTCTGGAATTGGCTGCGCAGGTGCTGATTCTGGAACAGGTTGCGCGGGTTCCGGTTCTGGAGCAGGTTGCGCGGGTGCTGGTTCTGGAACAGGTTGCGCGGATTCCGGCTCTGGAGCTGGCTGCGCAGGTGCTGATTCCGGAGCTGGCTGCGCAGGTGCTGATTCCGGAGCTGGCTGCGCAGATGCTGGTTGCGAGGACTCTGTATTTTTGGCAGGCTGAGATGCCGCACCTTTTTGTGCGAGATTGGCGGTTTGTGATAAATCGACGTTTGTATGAATGGTGTCCGTTTTATACGGCTCGTTTTCACCTGGGTGATAATACTCCAGCAAATCGGCTTTGCCATCGCGATCGGTATCGCGATAGATCATCGTGCGATTGCCTTCCGAATCGAAAAGCTGCACGCCGTGGCGATTGCCCTCGAAATCGATGGAGTATTCCTTCCGGATGGGCAAACCATTCTGGTACGTGACGATAAGATCGACAATGCCATCGTAATCCAGATCGATTTCATCGCTGATATGATTACCGGCTTCGTCATAAAACTCGGTCATATCCAGCACCTGGTCGAAATTGAAATCGTGCTGTGCATACCGAATCTGCCCTTCTTTTGTTGTATAGATAAACTGATCCGGTTTGCCGTCTCCATTGATATCGATTTCCTGTTTATCGAGACCAGACGTATGCATTTTCTGGGGCTGCAGCTTGCCTGCATTGTTTGCACTGTCGGATTTGTCTTTGTTGCAACCCGGCGCAAATGATAATGCGATGATCAGAGCTGGCAGTATGCGAACAACGCTTCTTAACACTCTCATATTGATATCGTATTTAACCTGTATACTTCCATAAAATCACTTTACCCGAATTATCGCACGACGCGAACATGTCGTCATCTGTTGCCGCAATACAGCGAACCTCTGAGGAATGCAATGATGCAGTTGCTGTAGCTTTGCGCAATTCGGGAAGATCGTCGAAACGAACATCGACAGCTTCGATGCTGCCATTCTCGAGTCCAATCAAAAGCTGATGATGCTTCTTCAGTAAAGAAGCGCACATCACGCGTCCGGAAGCCGCATAGATTTGCCCCACTGGCTGTTCGACATCGACATTCCAGTACAGCACATTCCCCAGCACATCGACCGAAACAAACGACGTTTCATCGATAAAATTGAGCCCCACGATTTCTCCGAGATGCCCGTTGTATCGATGCAAAACCGCACCATTGCTCGGACTCCATGCACGAATGGTCTTGTCGCGCGACGCCGAATACATGATGCTCGTATCGGGCTGAAACCGCACGCATGTGACGGGGCCGGTATGCCAGTCGCAGGTACGGATGGGATCGCCGTTTTTCCACAATTTGACGAGCTTATCCTGGCTTGCGGTTGCCATATAATCATCGTCAGTCACTGCAATCGAAAGAATCGTCATGCTGTGGCTTCGTGCTTCGGCTCGAAGGCTTTGTGCAGAAAGCGATCGCGAGCTTTTGGTCACAAAGATTCCCGCATAATCCTTTAAGAAAGCCCCCGATTCTATATCCCATTCACGGATGCTCTTGTCTTTGCCTGCCGAAAGCAAATGACCATTGGGCAAAAAAGCAAGACAGTAAACGAATTCCACATGTTGCTTGAGTTTGCGCAACACCTCGCCGGATGCCGTATCGATGATGTGGATGAAACCATCCCGATCGCCTGCAGCACAGCGAGTGGCGTCACCGTTAATGGCCACTGCAAGCACTTTAGCCGACGGCGTCTGTATCGTTTTATAGGATTGTAATTCTGCCATGGAAACCTCCGGCAACACACTGCTGCCCTGCGATTATAACGCCCCCGCCCTGATTACTGTTCAAGCCATTCCAGCTTGCTGTTGATTTCCCTGATGCGTTCGACGGCATCGGCTTTACGGATGCTGTCTTCGTCGCTCACGGCAAGCGCAATAAACTGCTCGTAATACTTGATTGCCTGATTGTATATGCCGGGCACTTCCTCGTGTCGCTCAGACAATTCAAGCGACTGAGCGAGCGCGGCGCTTGCCCGGGCCACGCCATAATAAGCTGTCAGCTGGGTCGCCTGCGACTGCCCCATGCGCGTGAGCGATTGAAGTGCAGTATTATAGTGCGCAATGGCGAGTTCATATTGTTCGGTATCGTACAAGACGTCGGCAAGTGTCGTCTCGAGCTGACCATCGTCAGGATTGTTCATCATGCCATTATCGAGCACCGCCTGGGCTTCGCGGAAAAAGCCGAATTTCTGATACAGCGCGCCAAGTTCCTGATATTGCGCAGCAACACCGTTCGTTCTGAGCGTCGGGTTGGAACGAATTGCTTTTTCATAAGCCTTTGCAGCATCATCATACCGGTTCATTCCCAGATAGCATCGCGCCATTCCCAGATGCGCTTCGGCATAATACTGGTCGTGTTCAATCGCGCGTTTCATCTCGGACGTGCACTTGCCAAATGCAAGCGCGGCCTCGGAAAGATTCCGGGCACGAAGCAAATCGCGCCCATATTCCATGTGTGCATTGCCCATTTTGCACCAGTAACGCGGATCGTCATAGATACCTGCCGCCAGTTCGAGATACTGCACAGCGCCGTTATAGTTGTGATAATCCAGCTCGATCTGCGCCATCAATTCGTAGGCCTTATCGTTATTGGGATCGCGGGAAACGGCGTTTTTGAATGTCGCAAGTGCTTTATCGAGCTGTTTTGCCTCATACAGTTTGATGCCATCCTGAACAATCCGCGCAGACTCGACCTTTGCCGAATTGCATGCGACCACACAAAAAGCCAGGCAACCAAAAGCAACCAGTTTTTGCAACGATTTCATCATCCACTCTCCAATTGAGGAAAACAGTGTGGCGACGCGTATCGCAACGCGATAGCGGCGCGGGGGAGGCGCGTATCGTGCGAGGGCGGCCCAGTGCGGCCGCCCGAAACGATAGCGCCGCGGGGGCCACCGCCCCCGCCATCATCTAAACGACCTGGAACAAATAGAATTTGAGATAGTTCGTCTCGGGAACATTGAGCAGGATTGGGTGATCGGGACTTTGCTGACGCGCCTCGATCTGGCGCAGACTGACGCAGGCGTCCCGCGAGGCTTCGACGAGCATTTCGCGGAACATGTCGTCCTTCATGAAATGCGAGCACGAGCAGGTGGCGAGGTAACCGCCGCGCGGAAGCAGGCGCATGGCTTTGAGGTTGATTTCCTTGTAGCCGCGATACGCATCGCGTGCAGTATCGTGACTTTTGGTGAATGCGGGCGGATCGAGGATGATAAAATCGTCGCTTCTTTCGCCCTTTGCATAGCGCTCGGTGAGCAGCTCAAAGACGTTGGCGCACACGAAATCGACGTCCAGCGCATTGCGTCGGGCGTTGGCGATGGCCTGATCGATGGCGGTCTGTGAGATATCAACTGCGGTGACGTGTGCCGCGCCGCCCCTGGCCGCATGCAAAGCAAACGCGCCGGTGTGGGTAAAGCAGTCGAGCACGCGCCGCCCTCTGGCCAGCTGCATCACAGCGCGCCGGTTGTATTTCTGGTCAAGGAAATAGCCGGTTTTCTGACCGTCGATGTAGTTCACGTCAAAGCGTATGCCGTTTTCGGTGATTTCGACATGACCGTTCAAATCGGTGCGCAGCCCGTCAGCGCAGTAAAACGCCTTGTATTGCGGCAATCCTTCGAGCGCCCGTGTCGCCACATCACCGCGCTCATAAATCGCATCCACCGTTTCGCCCATCTCGCGCAAAATATCGACCAAAAGCCCGAATATCAACGATTTGCGCGATTCGATGCCCACAGACATCACTTGCACGGACAGCACATTTTCGAACCGATCCACCACGAGTCCAGGAAACTGATCCGACTCGCCAAAAATGAGCCGACACGCCCGAAAATCCTCACCCATCACGTGTTTGCGATACGCAAGGGCATAGCGAATGCGGCGTGCCCAAAACGCCTCATCGAACGCGTCATTTGCGTTGTTCGAAATCACGCGCACCCGGATTTTGCTGTGCGAACTCACCCAGCCTGTGCCCAGATACGCACCTTTCGACGAACGCACGTCCACCAGCTCACCATCTGCCGGCGTCGACGTCATCTGTGTGATTTCGTCGGCATAAACCCACGGATGCCCCTGGCGCAGACTCTTTTCTGCCTTTGGCGTAACTGTATAAACCGGGAATGAACGCATCGATAAATCCTGTCTCTTTTTGGGGCCGCGCTATCCGGCTGCACCGGATACGCGCTGCATGTGCCGCTATCTGTCTGCGACAGATACGCGTCACAAGTGTCGCTCTCTGCTCACGCAGATACGCGACACTATATACGATTTACCGCAATTCTGCATCCCAATTTACCATAATTCCTCGCATCCCGGGTTCGGGAACCGCTGCATGTATTGTGCGCATGCCGCCCAAAACCCAAAGCGGTCCGTCGTCGTTGCAAAGCACCGGCCAGCATGCATGCCAGATGTCGGGAACGCCGGCATTGCGCAGGGCTTCGGATGACTGAACGCGATGCCCGTCGCTTGCGGCAAATGTTTTAAAAGCCGATGCCGGGCGAATCGAAAGCGGCATGGATTCGTGCGCAAAACACAGCATCTGCGCCGTATTTTTGGGGGCAGTTTCACAAATCAACGGCCACACGTTAATGCGGCCAAAACCATATATTTCCACCTGGTGCGTCGGTATTTCGATCGCAACATCAGACAGCTGAGGCGCTTTGTAATCCAGGGACCAGACCATCACACCGGCTCTGCACCAGCCATAATTCAGCGCACCATCCTGCGTTGTTTTTCGCGTCTGCCGGCGTTCTGCCATCCAAGTCACTGCGCGCCCAATCGTATCGTTCGTCGGCACAAAACCAGCGACAAGACGACGCGCAACATGCCGTAAAACCTGGGCTTGCGCTTGCTGCGAAAGCGTCTGCCACGATTCAAACGAACAAAACCAGCCGCCATAACGCACCGGATGCAAATCGATAAAAGCCTCGGCAAACGAAGACAAAGCCTCGCAGTCGCTGCGCAGGCCAATCAGCGACCGATAGACGTTTTTGGGGCTGGACGCTTCCTCCAGAACCAGCGGGGCAATATCGTGACGTATGCGGTTGCGCGTGTAGTCGTCGTCTGCGTTGGTCGGATCTTCCGCCCACACAATCTGGTTCTGAAACAAATCGTCATAGATTTGCATTTTTGAAAGACAGAGCAACGGCCTGATATACCAGATGCCATCGGCAAACCGTCGCGGCGCAAGCGTCAGACCTTCCAGGCCGCATCCTCGCCCCAGTCGCCAGATCGCGGTTTCGAGATTGTCGTCGCCGTGATGCGCCAAAGCCAGCGCACATCTGCCCTCCGGCCCTTTCTCGCGCAATGCCTTTGTGAGCGCCGCATAACGGGCATTTCTGGCTTCCTGCTCGATATCGGCAACAATTCCGTCCAGATGCAGCTCGGTGCAGATAAACGGCAGATCCAATTCTTTGGCTGTCTGCCGTGCAATTTCCATATCGACACCGTCGGAATCCCGCAGCCCGTGGCGAATGTGATGCGCTCGCAATTTGATGGATGGCGCATACGACCTGACGTACTGTTTCAGAATCCGCGCAAGAAACACGCTGTCGGCACCACCGCTGAGCGCAATATCGATATGCTCGATATCGTCGAGCAAATGCCAGGTCTGGATAAAGACCTGGATGGCTTTTGGGGTCATGGTTTCCCCCTTACGTCTTTACCCGTCTGAAGAGCAGATTCGCAAAGCGTTTGATATAGGCCATGGGCAATTGTGCTGACGACAAATGATAATGCTCGCGCATATATTTGACCGATGGAAATGCCGATTTAAAGCAATCGTGCGGAGAATCAAACAGCGCGGCAGCAAAGGCGAGGTACCGGGGACGCGAGAATTTGGAACGCATGGGGTGGAACAGACCGGCTTTGCAAATCGAATTGAAGATAAATCTGAATTGCCGCTTGCCCGGTTTGAGGCTTTCGATCACATCATCCGGAATCGGCGTATCGAGTACAGCCCTGGGGATGAGCAGCGAGAAGAATACCGGCGTCTTGACGTGCATGGATTTGACGCGATCGACAAAAGCGAACCAGTCGAGATCCGGATAAGCGCGCACGATGCGGTCCACATCGGTATGCAGTCTCAGTCCCGGGGCGCGCACATACGAATGTTTGGCGGTATGCAGCGTGACCTCGAGCAGATTTGAAACCGGATCCATCACGCGCAGTTCAGAACCATCGATTTTTAGCGAACTCGCGATCAAATCGTCGGCAAGCGGCTCAACTTCGGGCGAAATCCAGCGTCCGGCAATCGGGCGCCATTGCAGTTCCAGCCACAAAACGTCGTCTGCCAAATCCATTTTGTATTCGCAGCCACCGCTCAGCAGTCCGGCCTCGACGCCTTCTTCTTCAATGGTCTGCTCTGCCCTGAATCCAAAAGAAAACCCTTGTTTCATCACGATTTCATGGGCGCGAACGAAATCCGATTTTTTCACCAGAATATCGAAATCCCCCATGGGGCATTCTTCGGGATGGGGATAAATCGCGCGAGCGATGCCGGCATTTTTCAGCGCAATCACCGGAATGCCCGCTTTCTGCAATTCTGCCGCAAGTGCATCCAGCACTTCAAACCGCTGGCTCAGTTTATATTTCCATTCATCCACCATGGCATCCCATTGCGGCGTGGATTTGCCCATTGCTTGAAGCCGTGCACCAACAATCGAAGCAACTTCATGTTCCTGCGCAAATTCGAACAAACGGCGCTCCTGACACTGCTTGTAGATCGTGCCAATAGCTTCGTAATCCGCAGCATTTCTGGCGATCATACATTGCGTCAGCATCTGTTCATAAGGCGATTGAACGAGTTTTTTTCTGATCTCTGCATAATCCATGGTTTTCTCTCTATTCCCTGAGTTTTCCGACGTTCTGTGCTGGGTCAAAAACCGGCGGCATTTGTTTATCATACAACCAGCGATAGCGCCACAGCGTCGTACCCACGCGTTTGGCATAATGCCGGGCTTCGGTGAACGGAATCTTTTCGACGTACATATCGACATCCAAATCGGCAAACCGGGTCATCCATTTGCCCACATTGCCCTGTCCCGCATTATATCCCGGCAATACGAACATGGGATGGGGCACCAGGATTTTGTTGAGTTTGTCGATATAAGCGGTGCCAATGGGAATCGCGATTTCGGGTTTGAACAAATCCTGAGCTGCGGGTTTATCCATGCCGATTTGCGCTGCAGTCGACTGCGCAGTCGGCAGCATCAGCTGCATCAGGCCACGGGCATTGGCCCACGATTCGGCCTTGGGATTGTAATAGCTTTCTTCGCGCATGATGGCGTATGCCGTGTAATACAGCGTCGATTCTGCGGGAGCGGCTTTCGACACCAGCGATTCCCACGGTTTTGGGTATGCCAGCAGCCAGGCTGCATATCCCTTCTGCGGCAAATCCTGAGCCGGCTTTAAAAGACTCGCCGCCAGGCGCGCGCTTTCGCTGTAGCGGCCATTTTTCTGCAGCAAGATGGCGCGGGCAAGCTTGGCTTCGTAAGAAACCCGAGCCTGGCTGCTGTTGACCAGAGGATCGATTTCGTCGAGCGCATCGTTGTACAGCCCCATCTTGGCAAGTGTTTGCGCTGCCGAAAATTCACTGCCATTCTGAATCACCTGAAAACAGTAGTTCAAACCATCAGATGGCTGATAAACCCTGGTTCGGTAGGTTTCCATCCACACCACGGACTGCGAGGATTCGATTTGAGAAAGCCGCCCCATCGACAACATGGCGTAATAAGCCAGCGGATAGCGTTCGAGCACATTCAGATAGTTCTGTATGGCGGACTGCTTGTTGCCCAGTTTCTCATAAGCCCTGCCCTGGAAATACTGAAGCCGTCCCTGTGAGTACAAATCCGATTCACCTGCATGTGCCAGATTTTCGTCCACGAATTCAACTGCTTCGCGATACAGTTCACGCAAATACAAATCGGCCAAAAGCATCCAGTAGGCATCCTTGGCCATATCGCCGTCGGGATAAGCTTTGATCTGAGCCTGCAGTTTTGTGCGGGCATCGTCGGTTTTGTTTTGTTCGGTCAGAATCTGTGCCTGATAGAAATAGGCATCATCGGCGTATGAATGGCTGGGATAAGTGTCGATAATCTTCTGGAACCACTCGATTGCCAGATCGCGGTTCGCAGCATTCCACGCGGCCTTTGCTGCAGAATAGATGATCTTGACATGCAAATCGGTCTTTTCACACGTTTCCATCGCCTCTTTGAAAATGGGCAGCGATTTGGTGTGTGACCGCAGTTTCACGTGGCTTCGTGCGATGTTGTACAGATCCTCGCATACATGCGCCGTATCGCGCTTGTTTTTATCCGTCTTGAGCAATTTCGAATAGGCGGCAATCGCTTTTTCGGATCGATGCGCATTAAAGTGAGCCAGCGCGATATCGCGGTCGGATTTGGCGGTATCGGCTTTTTGTGCGGACCGCGGGAAAGTAAATCCGGCCGGCCATCTGTCGCGTTCGGCCATGATGGCATCCTGCGCCATCTGTCCCTGCGCCGAATTCGGGTCGAGTTCATAAATCCGGCGATAGGTTTCAAGCGACGATTTCAACTGCGCGGTTTCGGACTGAGCTCTGGCCCGGGCCTGCAATGCATCCAGACGAAGCGTTTTGGGATACTCGCGAATCCCGTCAAACTCCGCAACCGCAGCATCGTATTGCCCCAGATTCGTCATCGCTATGGCGCGATACGTCCGGAACTCCTCGCTTGTTTTCAGATCTTCGGTAAAATCGACGATATCCTGCCATCTGCCCGCAGAATAACTGTATTTGGTACCATAGACCGCTGCTGTGCGGCGCAAAGGCGCATCGATTTCGAAGGCACGCTTCATGTCTTCACACGAAATCCCGCTTTCATCGCCTAGTTTCTGTTCCGCAACGGCCATCAGAAAATAGGCCTTCTGCCGATCACCCTTGGAAATCGCAGTATCCTCAATGGCTGCCTTAAACCCCTCTGCAGCTTTGGCATACCGCGATTTCTGGTAATCTTCGTACGCTTTCTGCAATGCCGGGGTTTCAAACAGATCATCCGATGAAATCAATCGGCGGCAGTCGCCCGAGTCTTCCAGAACACCATCATATCGACCGGAGGGAAGCGATTGCACGACGACGACGGTATCGTCGGTTTCGGACTTTACTGCGGTTGCATGCACGATCTCGCGCGTGCCCTGATTATCAGCTACATTCACCGTATTGCCTGTACTGCAACCAAGACTCGCACCAATACAGACCCACTGCAGCCATCGTAATAATTTCATTTGACATCCCTGTTAAATCCGCATCAATGGCGGTTCATTCTGCTGGCATCCTGCCACAATGCCGCATCATAACATGATAATGAATAAATAATCATCATTATTTCGCGATTTACGTCACAGCCAGACAAGCCGCGACAATGGATCATTGATCTATGGTAATCGCCGGATTATATTGCACCGCCAAATGCCTTGTGCAAAATGATTGCGCAGCGCAACTGCATTCCAATGATCCCCGCCCATTGCAGTGAGTGAACGATGGACAAGCAACCCGAAAATGACGATTTAAAACAGCCACAAAACAGTATTGACGCGATTGCCGCTGATCATAAAGCGATACGTGCGCTGTTTGGTCTGGACAAGGACGCCGAATCCCGCGGAAAATATGAAACTGAGGGCAGTCGGTTCACCCTGAGATCTTTTGTCGTCATCGCTGTATCTCTGGTGATCATTGCAGGATGTGTGCTGCTTTGGGTCTGGTTCCAGTACGAAATTCGTGCGCAGGAAGAAGCACAGTTCATCGCGGAACACGACCGCAAACTCGCCGAGGAAGAAGCGCGCCGCAACCGCATAGAATATGCAGATATCGCTTTTCTCGATTCATTTCCGCCTGCTATTGCCATCACCATGGATGGCAAAAAACTCTATGCCCGTTCACAGGATGGCAACTATTCCGAGCTGCGCGCACGGGAATCGACGTGGATCAACAATCTCCCGGTAAAAGAAGATACGGTCTTTAAATTTGCTTTCGAAGCCGAAGGATTTAAGCCGCTCACGCGGACTGTCGCCTATTACGACTGGTTCCCGACAAACAAACCCGGTGCCAATCCTTTGCAAAAAGTCTATCGAAAGATCGTGCTCGAACCCGACATGACGCCTCGCGTTGCCGAATGCGCGCAGCTGCCGCGTATTCTCGATGTGGATCCCTGCGAGTGGACGGTATTCCGCGAAATCGCTTTCCGCGAGAAATATGCAGAAGCCGTGCAAAACGTTGCCGTGGAAGATTCAGCCAAACGCCAGATGCTAAAGCATTTGCTCAAGCACAATCCCGCCATTGCACAGGCCGCCCATGGTTTCGATCCGGCTGTTCTCGACACAAATGCAGAAATATTGTCTCCCGAATTGCCCGACAGCACAAAAACGCTGCTCAAAACGCTGATGGATCATCCCTATGGATTGTATGGAACCATCACGATCGAGACGGATTCACCGGACACGCGCGTCTTCTTTATGAGCGAGCCGCTGATGGTGATCAAATCGTCGGGAAGCATGAGCCAGGTTCGCATCAAGCCCGGCGAACCCTATACGTTCGCAGTCTATGGACAGGGCAAACCACTCAGCATCACCGATACCCTCAGCCTGCGCCTCGAGACAAACGATGCACCGGCTTATATCACCGAAATCCTGCCGCACCAGTGGCACTGCAATGTGCCCCCCATCGCCGAAGCGCTTGAAATCCCGGCCCCCGAAATTCCGCCGGAACTGATGATGCCGGATTACCGGCATCAGCTGTGCAGCTACAGCATCCACATCTCAGTCAAATTCGAAGATATCCGTGCGGTCGAAGCCGAAGCTGCCAAACAGCGATCTCAGAATACACAAAGCGCCCAATAATCCATCTTCTTTGAACGGACACGACTACAGATTTCCTGCATTTTGTATTCTGACGGCTGCGCCGTAAGTTGGGACTTGCGCTGCCTATATGCAGGAAATCTATTGATTTCCTGCATATAGAGGCACATACGGTCGCAAACCGTCCTGAAAAGCAAATGAATTCTCCCGCCGACACGACGTCGGCGGGGCGACGGTACAACGCCATGGATGGCGTTTTAGCGTCGCAATACAGAATACATAGAAAATAAGCCGGGGGACGGGGGGCAGCGCCCCCAGACGCGCGGGGGTTGGTAGGGGGTGTGCGCGGTGGCACACCCCCTACCCGCGTGCGGCGCGTAGCCGCGAAAAATATGTGCTTACGGCCGCAGGCCGTCAAAAAAAGACTGCAGAAAATCTATACTTTTGCTATAATTTCCTGCTCGATGAGATCGGCAATCTCGGCTGCATCGCGTTCAAGCGCCGTTTTATCGGGGCCTTCCAGCATCACACGGCATTTGGACTCGGTTCCCGAATACCGCACCAGCACACGGCCTGAGTCGCCGTATTTGCCCGATATTTCTGCGATCAGCGCCGACGATTTGGGAAGCTCTTCCAATGGAATTTTCCTGCTCACCTTGCGATTGATGAGCACCTGCGGGAGTTTGTGCATGACGGAAGCGAGCTCCGAAAGCGGCTTTTCCCGGCGCTGCATCAGCGACAAAACGCGCAGTGCCGTGAGCAGTCCATCACCACTCGTCGTGTGATCCAACAGCACGATGTGACCGCTCTGTTCACCGCCAAGTGAATAACGGTGTGCCCGCATCTCTTCGACGACATAGCGATCGCCCACCTTTGTCTGCACCGACTGGATGCCGTTCGCACGCAAAGCCTGATGCAGTCCCAGGTTGCTCATCACCGTCGTCACCACCATGTTGTCGCGCAGCAATCCATTCTGTCTCAGATCAATGGCAAGCATCGCCATGATGAAATCGCCGTCAATCTCGTTGCCTTTCTCGTCGATCAGAATGAGGCGATCGGCATCGCCATCCAGCGTAATGCCGAGATCTGCGCCATACAGCTTGACCATTTCGGCACAATGACCGGGATGCAGCGCACCAACGCCGTCGTTGATATTATAGCCATTCGGCTCAACGCCTGTGGAAATCACCCGCGCACCAAGTTCTTCGAGCACTGTGGGCGCGATTTTATAGGCGGCTCCATTGGCGCAGTCGACGACAATCTTGAGTCCATCCAGCGACAAATCGCGTTCAAAATTCGATTTTACAAAGGCATTGTATCGTCCCTGCGCATCGTCGATACGGCGCGAACGACCGATGTGATCGGGTGACATGCGTTCGGTGAGCAAATCGGGATCATCCAGATACCGCTCAAGTGCCTCTTCCAGTTCGTCCGAAAGCTTGAATCCATCCGCCCCAAAAATCTTAATGCCGTTGTCCTGATAGGGATTATGGGACGCACTGATCACCACACCCGCATCGCAGCGCATGGCCGTGGTGAGATGCGCAATGGCCGGCGTCGGCATCGGTCCGGTATAAAGCACATCGCCATTCATCGAATTGATACCGGCGGCAATCGCAGATTCAAACATATAACCGGAACGACGTGTATCTTTGCCGATGAGTACGCGAATCACAGCGCCGCGTCTGGGCAGCACCGAAGCCAAAGCTTTTCCGAGGTTCAAAGCCACATCCACAGTCATGGGAAAGACATTGGCAAGCCCACGGATACCATCGGTTCCGAAATATTTTTTAGGCATTTGTATTCATCCTTAAACAGCAGGTCATCCCTGAATTACCGAAACATCGCCACAAACGAATGTGCGCATTAAAGGCGCGTATCGCAGATAGCGCCGTTGGGGGTAGGCGCGTATTTGTTGCAGAGACGCGCGGTCTGCACGTCTCTGCAACAGATAGCGCCGCAGGGGGCTTTGCCCCCTCACAAATTAATCAAAAGAAACTGCGTCGACGAGTTTTTTGGCCTCGTTGCCGGGGAAACGCCCTTTAATCTTGGGCATGAGGGCTTTCATCAGCTTGCCCATTTCTTTCTTTTC
>CAMKRB010000016.1 GCA_946415045.1 uncultured Myxococcales bacterium | reverse complement strand
GCTAAAACGCCATCCATGGCGTTGTACCGTCGCCCCGCCGACGTCGTGTCGGCGGAAAAATCGTTCGCTATTCACGACGGCCTCCGGCCGTATTTTTTTGTTTTTCTGACGGCCTGAGGCCGTAAACACAGTTTTTTCGCGGCTACGCGCCGCAGGCGGCAAGGGGCGTTGTTCCGCTCCATCATGGGTATCCTGCTGCGCATAAAAAAACACCGCGTATGCCCGCAGGGCATAGCGGTGTTGCGCGAGGCGTATCGGCGCAGCCGATAGCCGCGCCACATCAGTTGCGAATATATCGCTTTAAACGATGCATGGATACCGTGCGCAGCAGCGCCGGGAGCAGCACGAGAGATGCGAAAGCGCTAACGATCATCGCGAATCCGGTGAGCAGGCCGAAATTGCGCATCGGGAGAAGCTCGCCGAAATAGAGCACGCTCAGGCCGAGACCAACTTCGAGCGCGTTGATGACGATGCCCCAGCCGGTCGTTTCGAGCATGCGGTCGCTGGCTTTCTGGATGTGTTTTTCGGCGGTTTCGAGCGAAACGCTGCCATCATCCGACGCGCAGTCGGCGGCGAGCTGCTTGGGCTTGAGATTCGAGACGCGGTATCTCCAAATGAGGTGGCATGCGTAATCGATACCGACGCTGAGGGAAATCGCGGCGATCATGGAGGATCCGACGTCCATGCCGATATTGCATGCGCCCATGGTCGCGAACGTGAGCAGAACCGTCATCGAAGCGGGGATGAGCGAAACGATGGCAGCGCGAATCACGCCGATAAAGAAGCAAAGCACGATGAACACCATGATGAACGAGCACGCGAGGCTCCAAATCTGGTTGTGAATGACCGAAGCGTTCATCGCGCGATAGATGACGGGATAACCCGACGGAATCACTTCGAATTCCTGCGTGTCGACGGCGGCGGCCAGCACGGCCGGGCTCACGTCATTTTTGGGCAAAAATGCAACCGAATCGCCCAGGCACCACACGGCGCTTTCGACCAGCTGATTGAATTTTTCGCTCGGATTGGTGACCTGCGCGAGTTCAAACAATTTCGCAGTGCGAAGTTTGCGCAATTTTTCCAGGCCCTGCTCACCAAATGCCGTCATGATGAAATCGACGCTCTTTTCGAACGCGACCATATCACCAAGTTCATCGTCTTCGGCGAACTGCTGTAATGTCTTCATCAACCAGTCTTTGGAAAATGTGTTATCCGCCATGGCAGCGGCGATGAGACCCGATACGACATCGAGCGCTTCGCCGTCATATTGTTCGGCGAAGTATTCAATACATTCGGGACGCGCATCATTGCGGACGCAATTGAGTGCGCCGCTATCGTCTGCGCTGTCATCATCTGCATCATTTGCAGCGGCTGCATTGGCGGGCGCAGCCGCATCCTGTGCAGCAGCATCGGGCGTTTCTGCATTTTCAGCGGCTGTCGGTTTGAAAGCCGAATCCGGTGCGGTCTGATTGAATGCAAACGCTTTAATCTTGTTCTCATCCATATAAATGAGTGCATCGTTTTCGTCGAACAGATTGATGTTGGTCACCATGCGGATATCGCTGGGTTCGAGCGACGTATTCTGTTCAAAAACGGTGCGATAGATATCGTCATGCGAGAGATCTTTTTCGTATTTCTTAAAGATCCACTGCAGATGCTGGATGATTTCTTCCTGTTCGATTTTGACAGCGGCTTCGTCGAGTTTATCGCGGGGCACCGAAATTCGCGGCTGATACAGCGCTTTTGTGGCTTCGTGAATTTCATCGGCCAGGCGTGCGCCTTCGCTGATATCCTTGCCAGCCACGCGGATTTGCATCAGGCTGGATTTCCAGGTCATTTCGGCCATCATCTCAACGCTGGCATCGTCGGCGAATGCGAGTGATGCGAGGGTCGCGGCGAGTGTCGCCGACGCGGGAATATGCTGACCGTCGCCCATGGTTCCGCCGACGAGCACGATGACTTCCGAAATCGACTGCACACCGGCGATTCGCGGATGGGCATTGATATAAGCCGTCATGCGTTCGATCTGACGCAGCACGAGCGGATTATTGATATTGCCGTTAATCTGGGTCTGAATGAAGTTCGAACCACCGAAATTGTCGTTCATAAAATCGTCGACAACGATTGGGAGACTGCCGGGAGCAAACAGCGAGCTGTTGTCGCCGTGGGGTTCAACTTTTGTCGTAAAGAAAGCGCAGACGAGGGCGAGAATGGCGACGCCCACCGCAGCTTTTTTGCCGTTATGATAGACGCCATCGGCGAATTTCTTCATCAGGCGCACGGCCCATACAGGCGCACGACCGCCCTTCTTGGGGCGGATCGGGCAGACGATACAAGCCGACGTCACGAACCAGAACGTCACGAACATCATCAATAATGTCGCGAGACCCATGGCACCGCCATATTCGACCATGGGTTCGACGTCCATGATCAGAAAGCTGAAAAATCCAGCGGCTGTTGTGAGCACGCACACGATAATGGGCGGACCGGTATGAATCACGGCTTTGCGCATGGCGTCGCGCCGCGAATCGCCGCTATCCAGATTCGACAGCATCGCCGAAATCAGATGAATCGCGTATGCACTGCCCAAAGCGACGAGCAGAATCGGCAGCGAGGTCGCGACCAGCGTCATCTTGATGCCGAACAGCGACATCCCGCCAATCACGCAAACCAGACTGATGCCCACGCTCAGCAGTGAAATCAGCGTCGCCAGAATCGACTTGCTCGTGATGAGTATAATGAGCACGACGATGGCAATCACCCACGGCGAGAGTTTCGCCATATCGAGCCGCGACTGATCGGCAGAATATCCGCCGATAAACGGGCTGCCGCCATAATACAGATTCACGTCGACGCCAAGTCTTTCCTTGATTTCGAGCACTTTTGCGCGAATCATATCGGCGGCTTCCTTGGTGCTCACGCGGGTATCATCGACCTGCGCATAAACAGCGGCCGCGCGGGCATCGGGACTGACCAGAAATCCGCGCACGTGGTCGAGCGACAGCGTGCGGGCCTTCACCTGTTCGAGCATCTGTGCGACTTCGGGCGACGAAGCCTCGGGCGTCCCGACCATCGGCAAATCCGGCACCAAATCATCGACCGACGATTCCTCCTCACCGGTATCGCGCGTGCTGTGCGCAATATCCTTGATCTCGGTAAAACTCGTCGTATTGCTCACACAAAACGCCGGTTCGCCCGTATTCTTATCGTGGCATTCCAGCAGCTTGAGTTCGCGCGACGCCAACCGAATCAGCATCAAATCATCGACGTTGAAAAGGTCGGGATTCTTATTGGCTTCGACGCCGACAATGGCCATCTGCAGACCGTGAAACTGGTCGCCGATTTCCATAAATTTCACGACTTTCGGGTCATCCTGCGGCAAAAACTTGATGACATCATCGTCGTTCTGAATATTCATCGCCGGCTTGACGAGCAGCCCCGTCGCCACCAGAATCAGCACCAGCACAAATGGTGCAAATCTGAGTGCGGGACTCGCCAAAATCAAACTGATCCGGCTAAGGAGCGATAGTTTTTCGTTTTCTGGCATAATTACACCCTAAAAAATGCGGCATCGACAGCAAAAACAGGTCAGCCGCGCCCATAAACGGGTGACTAAACGAAAACTATCGCAATTTGTTCATTTTTTTCGCATGGTGCCGCGCTATGCCCTGCGGGCATACGCGCCGGCAACATCGCTATGCCCTGCGGGCATACGCGATGTTAATCCACAATATAAAAATCAATGGATGTCACCACGCGCACCAGCTTGCGCTGTTCCATACCTTCCTCGGCATCGTTCACCGAGAACCAGCCCTGAGAAGCCTGTTTAATTTTTCCAACCTTACTGTTGGAATCGAGCGCAAACTTTTCTGCGGCCTCACGGGCATTTTTCGTCGCTTCAGCTATCATTTCGGGCTTGATATCATTCAGACTGACGAAATCATAGTTTGGTTCGGATGCATAGAATTCCTTGTCGGTGCCGTCAAAATCCGTCGTGTGCATATAGGCATCGCTGACGGCCTTGAGATTGTTTGTGCGGACGAGAATCCCCAGTGAAATAGTCGCTTTTGAAGGATGCTGGATGATATCGTATCCAATTTTCTTGCCTTCATCGTTATACTTGGTTTCTTTCGACTCGTACGCTTTGCGGAAATCGATATCCGGTTTGTCCGGAATCAGATCTGCATCGGTCAGTCCCTGAGACTTGAGATAGCCGACGATTTCTTCATTTCGCGCATCAAAAAGCTTGTGGGCTTCGTCCAGCGTTTCTGCGCTCACAGAAAAGCTCACACGCATGGTGGCGAGGTCTGCATCGACTTCGCGTTCAGAAAGACCGCGGACGGATACGACGCGATCGGGTTTGGCGATGGTGCTGAATCCAGCGGCAATTTTGCCGAAACCGCCGGAAATGACAACGGCCGAAGCAAACAGTGCGGCACCAAGCAAAATGCCGAGGATAAGCGCTTTAATGATGTGACATTTGCCTTCGTTCATAGATTGACTCCTTTGGAATGCGAAGAACCAGATGGATGTGCAATAACGCTGCGCACACCCGGGACATGGCGATAACTGTGGAGCCTCTATAGCACGGAACTCATACAGCACAAAAAAAAGCCCCTCACCAAAGGAGAGGGGCCAAAACAAAAGGATTAGTGTTTTTTCTTTTTCTTTTTGCCGCCATTGTTATTTTCGGCGGGAGCTTCTTCGGCGTTCTCGGCGGGAGCTTCTTCAGCTGCAGCATCTTCGGCCGGAGCTTCTTCAGCTGGCGCATCCTCGTGATGTTCTTCGGCGGGAGCTTCTTCGTGATACTCAACCGGAGCTTCCTCGTGATGTTCCTCGACCGGAGCTTCTTCGTGATGAACCTCGGCAGCCTTCACTTCTTCCTGAGCATCCTTATTGATGATCAGGCGTTCGATGGCATCGTGTACGCGTTTGGCATCGGGGGCATCATCCTTCAGATAAGCCAGCAGCGACTTGAGGCTGTTATCATCGAAATCTTCGATATCCTCTTTGATACCGGCGAGTTTGCGCCAGTTATTGAGGACATTGCGAGCCGACAAAAAGTCGAAACGCATTTCCAGCAGGTTTGTGATGTGGGTTTTTGAAACGCCCATGAAATCCTCCATGCAAGAGTGACGCGAAAAGGCGTCAGTATGATAGAAATCAGACGATTATGCCTGGTTATTATCGTCGTTATGATTGTCTTCGGCCGGTGCGGGTGTATCGACGCCCATGGACGCAGCCGTTGAACGCTGTTCTTCGTTAATCGTGAGCCGGTGTGCGGTTTTGCCGCGCTGTGGGAATTCAAAGCATTTGTAGCAAAGTGCCTGATGATTCCCGTCGGCATCTGTTTCGATGACCCATCCGCCAGAAAGACCGCGCACTTCGAAGGCATCCCATTTCAGGCGACCGCCGCAGTAATGGCATCGGCCCTGGCGAACTTTAAATACTTCGTATCGTTCTTTTTCGTCCATTGTCAAAATCCTTTACAGAGCCTGATAGAACCAGAAGTGGAACATATTGATATCGCGGGCAGCGGTGATGGCTTTCTGCGTAATCTTGAGCACTTCGGAGGTGACGTATTCGGCCGGGATGAAGTATGGCCAGTTACGCCATCTAAAGCGTTTATCCGATCCCGGGCACTGCGAAATGCCGACGCGGACATCGTTGACGCTGTATTCGATCTCGAAATCGCCGCGGGCGTAATCCATACGGCGCAGCAGCATGATGGGACGATTGGGCGTAACATTGTGGATTTCGAACGATGCATAACCGCCTTCGTGTGCGATACCCACGTCTTCGACCGTCACGCCATCCGGGTAACGGATACGCTGACGTGCGCGCCACGAATCGCGGGCTTCCTGAATCTGGAACATGTGCGCCTGCTCGCTCTCTTTGTTGAGGATATCGATATCGTCGATGAGCGTCCACTCCTGACCTTCGATCGTCGTGGTTTCGGGCATGATACCGCTGTGTTCCTTGATCTTGGTCCATTCCGGAGAAATATCGCTTTCGCCGTTGTCCAGAACCTGGGGTGAAAGTTGCTCGCCCACGATCGAGGAGAGGGATGCAGAGCCTTTTTCCTTGACGGCAATAACCTGATCGAGGCTGTCGAAATTGATGAGTTCGTTTTCGTCGATCTGCAGGCCCTTATCATCGACCAAATCGCGGAACACTTCGACCGAGTGCTTGAACTGGCCGAAATCCTTCATCGCCTTGAGGGTTGGCTTGGTCGCTTCGATTTCGGTGACGGTATCCCATTCGAGATCGCCGATGCTCGACAGCAGCGGCATCACGTTCTGCGGTCCAACGGTACCCGAATCGAGCAGCATGTCGATGGTCATCATACCGAGTGCAGCGCCATTGGCGGCAAGAACCTTCTTGTCGCGAGCCATGCGATAGTACATATCGCGCTGGTTGCGAATGATCTTGCGCAGCCGGTTGATGAGTTCCATGGGCAGATAGCCGCCGACGACGCCGGCTTTGGGGACGAAACGCAAATCGATTTCGTTGGGACCCGGCTCTAGCGGATCCTTGGCATCTGTAATCTTTTTGGCATCTTCAGTCAGATAGATGCGGGCGATTTCGATTTCTTTGGTGATATCGGGTTCGGTAATCGAAATTTCGATCGCTGCGCGCTCCTGAATGCGGCGATGACCTTTAAAATCGAGGTTTTCCTTGTACGAAATAAAGTCGGTGAATTCTTCGACGTATTTCACGACGAAATAGATCGTCAGCGGCAGCTTAAAGTCGCCCTTGTTCACGGCCTTGATTTCGGTCTCATAGAGGATGATGTCGTTGCCCTGACCGTCGATAGCATAGCCGGGGGCCACTTCGACCGACATATCCGCGCGACCGCGGGCACGAACCTTAAACTCCTGACGATAACCGGGAACTGTCCCGGCTCCATGGAAACACCGGTTGTGCAGACGGTGCTTTTCGACGTGATACATTTCGGCATCGTTCCAATCTTTCGTCGTCGTCACGAAGCCTTTGAAAAAATTAATGCGTTTGAATCCCTGGTCTTCTGCCATGATATCCACCTGATGCGTGATCTCCGTGCCGCTTTAGGCGGCCGGATTGACTCTGGTATGTAAATAAAACTCCGAACGATGCTGATTATTCTTCGCCTGGAAGCCGTTCGACCTCGGCCTCTCCAAGTTCCACAATTTCTTCGCCGCTGCCAATGACGTAGCCGCTTTCCTCGTCCCCAACCAACAGCTGGAATTCCGAAAGCGATACCTTCTTGCCCTTGAAACGCAGGTAATACATCGTATGGGCTGGCTTCTCGGCGCGGATGATATCGTGGATCTTCACGATCATATATTCCGATACTTCCTGCGGTTCCAGCGGGATATCGACGATAAAGCAGTGAGACGTATTCACCACAGGGAAGATGATTGTATCAAAATCCATCGTCGAATGTACATCGATCTGGAAACCGTGGAACGGCCATGTGTTTTCGATAATTTCCGGTTCCACGCCAACAAATATCGACAAAAACAGCTTCAGACCTTTTACGGTGCCGCGAATCTTGTAGTATTCCACGGCATGACGCAGCAGGTAACGCTTTTTCCCTTCCGGCCAATCCTCGTCAAGCACAAACGCTATCCAGCTTGCAAGCCACGGAAGGAATTCCGGCGGCGTCGTATATGGGTCGAAATAATTCGCGATATTGTTGACTTTCATCGCCACACTATCGAACATGTGGCGGATAATCCATAGAAAATCCCGAAGATGCGTATGCCCTTCGTATATCGACGTCCGGTAGATTCCCGGCAAAAAGTCGGCAAACGAACGCTGCGCTACACGAATGGTTACGATGGTATCTGCATCGACTATCTGGCCTTTACCGGGCTCCTGGCTCAATACTGTCCAGGCTTCCTCATAGCTTTCCTCATACTGAATATCAGGCTTCGGAAAACCATTCAACTCCAGATATATCGACGCATTCTCACACGACAGCCCTTCGAGATCGGGAACGCTCAATTTCTTTTTGCTTTGTACGCGCATTTCCTTACTCCAGCTAAGGACTCAGTGAATTATACCACGCGTTGTTCGCGGGTCTTTTCGGTAATGTCGACATCCACCAGGAACGGCAGTCCCTTCGGGCTGAGCTTGATCTGATCGACATAGATGCCGCGATCCTCATCCAGAATCTGGATGTTATCGACGAAATCCACGCCTTCGACGTTTTCCACGATATGGAAAATATCGACCTTCAGAACGCTGCGTCCGAATTTCCAGCCCTTGCCATCGCGACCGCCAACGATCGGATGCAGGAAACGGCGCAATGCGCGAACCACATCGCGTTTCAGACGTTCGCTCGATCCCGTCGCCGTGCGGATGATCTCAAGGTTGATGCTGAGCTCGGTATATTGCGGACGCTCGACGTTCACGCGCACCGTCACTAGACGACGCTCGTCGAGGTAGGTCTTGACCCGGCGAAGCAGCTCGCTCGTCGGTACCAGCTTCTTGTCGTATTCTTCACGTGACTCATCGAATTTCGGAACGACGATGATGCATACCACACCCTCACTCTCGGTCAGACAGCAGGTGCGTGCGATGGCATTCGAACTCTGAAGCGACAGCACCTCGAAATCTTCCTGCGTCACCGCACGGTAGCGGCTCTTGATCACGTAGGGACCGCGCGCCTTTACTGAGTCGATCGTCTCGACATCACTGCCGCCCTCGCCGGGATAGTAGTTCGTCACACCATCGATATAAGCGATTGCCTGACGTATCGTCGTCGCCTGATTCGGACCGATATTGCCCTTCACGCCGCCGCCGACGCTGTAGTGCGATGTGCGGATATTCTGGTCGAGCAAAGGCACCACCATACCGCGTTTGCCGTCTCCGAAGCGAATCGTTCCGGTCAAACGATCCAGGCGATAATGACGGCTGCGATCGTTCGAAAGATAGAAACTCTCGACATTCTCCCAGCGAACCCAGTAACCGCCCACGCGCTTGTCTTCTTCGATAAACGGCTTCGAACCGTACAGTTCCTTCAGCGCAACCATCTCTTCGTCGCGCGGTTTGTCTTTTTCGCGCACCCAGATTTCCTCGCCTTCGAGCACCGGAGCATTCAGGAATTTGAACGTCTGATTCGGCGTTCCACGGCCTGTGCCGATGATCTCGAAATTCAGCGTGCGGCGGTTCACCGCTTCGACCGTATTGAACAGAATGTGGTCGATGCTCGGCAATTCCTCGTATCCGCCCATCTCCAGACGTACCCTCAGCCAGAACAGATTCTCGCCAAATTTACGCGTCGGGGCCATATCCTTGGGACCGAGCAAACGCAGATATCCGGATTCTGTAAAGGCAAGCGTGCTGTCATCGACATTCAGCTCACCCCAGTCGTGACCGTTCCAGTATTCCCACACCAGCTTGCGGTTGCCATAGTAGTTTTCCTGCATCTTGCGATAGTAGTTGCGCAGGAATTTTTCATCGCCGGCCGTGCGGTCAATCTTCGCACCTGTACGCGTCACGACGTGGAAATAGATCTGCACTTCTTCGTTCGGGAACGGACCATTCATGCCGAAATACATCGACGGACTCTCGTCGGGAATGGGCTCGAACACCTGAACCGTCGTCAGATCCTTGCTCACGGCATCGGTGATATCTTCGTAACGGAAATCGTTGTAAGTCAGCACGAGTTCGGGCGTCTGGCTGGCTTCTTCGTATTTCAGGCGCATCGACTTGAGCTGAGGCGGACGCAGCGGTCGTTCGTCAAACCAGGTCCACTTGTCGCCATCCAGCATGTACATGCCTGGCACACCGTAATCGCCCTGCAGAATGCGGGCGCGAACGAAATACGACTCCAGATCGCCCACCTGGGTCACGGCCATATTCTCCGGCACCGTGAAGCTCACCGTGCCGTTGCGCGTAAAGCAATAAGTCGAATCGTCAAATTCGATTCCCTTGAGCGATTCTTCCACACCCTTGGGGCTCACCACGCCGATGCGCTGCCACTGCCGGCCGTCATAATATTCCCACGCCACCTGCAAATCGTTCGAAGGATTCAGGCCTGATACCGCGATGGCATCGGCAAGTTCAAAATCCAGGCGTAGGCGGGCTTTCTTCTGAGCAAACAAATCGTCGTTGCCGATATAGAAGCAGCTGTCGGCCGCAGGTTCCTTGTGGAACGGGAAGAACGACTTGCTCATATCGATTGCAATATAATCGTCATCTGCCGTCTTTGAGACCACCTTGTCGGGCGTCACGCCCTCACCAAGAATCTCGATGCGCATCTTCAGACGCTCTACCAGCGTCATATCAGTGCTTTGCGGCACATTCACAAGACGTGCACGAATCCAGTAACCCTTCACATCGTTCACGACCGTATCTTTCATCTGATCGACGCCCTGGAACGCCACCCAGCCAATCGGCAGTTCCTGGGTGGACGGTTCGAGTTCGCGCCAGCGATGACCGTTCCAATATTCCCACTCACACAGCGTCGGGAAATCGGTATCCGGGCTGTTGGGCGTCTCGACGCCGATGATCAGAAGCGCTTCTTCGCTCATCACCTCAAGACGAGGATCCATGAAGTAAAGATAGCGTTCGATGCGCTGGCAGCCCATGAACACCTCGAACGACTGCCCGGGACGGCCATAAATATACGGCGTATTGTCGGCATACGAATCGTGGAACTGCGCGAAGCAGCGGACGATTGACGTCGGCAGAACGACCAAATCGCGCGTCGTCTCAAAGACGATGGGCGCATTGTCGCTCTTGTAGCTCGTCGCAACGCTTGTCCCTGCAGGAACGACCTGGAAATTGCGGGCACCGGACACCAGACTGAACGTCAGGTGCGTGCGGGCGGGCTGCGGCGGCTGAAGATCAATGCCCACAAGATTCAGGAATGCCAGATAGTTCTTGTCGCCCACGCGATTCAGACGATAAAGCAGCACCTCAATCAGCCACGCAAACAGTTCCAGCAGTGTAATACCGGGATCCGATGCATTGTGGTTCGTCCACTCCGGACAGTATTTCGGGATTAATTCTACAGCCTCATGGACCAGATCTTCCCACTTCCGGTCATCCAGTTTCGGTAATGGAATCATACTTCTCCCTCTTTACGAAGATAAAATGGGTATACAAGATTGGCTTTGGTATTCGTCCTGCGAATCGTATACGAAATCGTCACGTTCATCCGGCTTATCTCCGTATCGTCCGGTTTTGCCGTCACCTCGACATCACCGACCCGCGGCTCGAACTCGACGATCGCCTTCTTCACCTCGTGCTCGACCCGTGCTGCCGTCAATTCCGTATTCGGCTCAAAAATTATATCATGTATCGCGCAACCAAACGTCGGGCGCATCATGCGCTCCCCCGGTGCCGTTCCCAATATCAGCATCATGCTCTGGCGTATATTTTCCTCGTCCCACGACATCGCCGCGCCGCCCTGCGCATCGATATCCATTGGAAACGCGAAACCACTGCCAATGATCTTGTCCTTAGCCATCACACTCTCCAACTAAAAGGCGTTCTGGCCTTCTATCCATCGTCCGCATTCCTTGCATTTGATGCTTATCATCGGACCGTCGGTATCCACTTCGAGGGATTTCTTATCACAGAACGGACAGGTCAGACCATCTTCGTGGCCATTCATTACCTCATCCAGCACGTCCTGCCACTGCGAAAGCTCATCATAATCTGCCGACATTTCCATCCTCCTGCTTTGTTGCGTATTAAAAAGGTTGCTGAACAACCGACTTCACTTTTGCAAGGGGCTACGCCCCTGCGCGGCTTTCGGCGTTGCCGATGCGCCGCTCCCCCGCCCGGCTATCTCGCCAATTCAGACGTGCCTGACGCACGTCTCTTTGGCTCGATACGCCGCTCTCATGTGCGGGGGACACCCCCGCAACGCCCCCGGTTCCCCGGTTCCCTAGACATTCGCACGAATATGCAATATGTCGCCGTCTTCGGTGATGTAACCCTTCCCTTCCAGCTTGAATTTCCCGGCTTCCTTCACAGCTGCCTCACTGCCCAAAGCCAGCAAATCTGCGCTCGTCATCTTCTCGGCACGAATAAAGTGTTTCGCCAGATCCGTATGAATCTTGCCCGCGCTTTCCTGGGCCGTCGATCCCTTCCGAACCGTCCATGCACGCACTTCATCCTCACCAACCGTAAAGAATGATATCAAATCGAGCATCCGGTACGATTCGCGGATAAAACGTTCGCGAGCCGTCGCCGTAATGCCCAAATCCTTCAGAAATTCAGCCTGATCCGCCTCGGGAAGCTGCGCAATTTCGCTCTCCACCCGCGCACTCAGCACAAATGCAGGACAATTCAGACCCAGCTGTGAGACCACCTCACCCGCACTCTTTTCGTCGACCTGCGATTCATCCACATTCACGATCACAAGCGCCGGTTTCAGTGTCATCAGCTGATAGCCGCGCAGCATGTCCAGCTCGTTCTTATCCAGACCCAGATCCTTCAGCCACGTCTCGGCCTCAAGCGCCGCCTGAAGCTTCAGAAACAGGGCCTTCTCCTGGTCGCTCACCTTCTCTTTCTGCATACGCGTCACTTTGCGCTCGACGATCTCCATGTCGCTCAGCAAAAGCTCGCTCAGCATCGCCTGCGCCTCGCGTTTCGGCTCCGGTTTCGCATAACCATTGTCAAATCCGCGCACACATATCGCCAGCAAATCCACTTCTCGAATCTTGCCCAGAACACTGCTGTCAAGACCCTTGCCTACCGCCGCGCCGCTCATCACATCCACAAACTGGATCGTCGCATAGATCGTCTTTTTGGGATGATACATCTCGCTGAGCGCATCAATGCGGCTGTCGGGTACGCGAACCTCGCGTATCTGCTGACGAAGCTGCAATAACTCTTCCGGATCAACCCCCGACAAAGCGCCAAATATCGTCGTTTTGCCGCTCCCCTCATATCCTATGATCCCTACTTTCAATGACGCCTCCTTAGACATGCGATTTGTCAAATCATAGTCGCTCAATATAAATCTAACACATATCGACGCTTTGCACATTGATTTTCGGCGTCGGGTGCATTTTTTATCCCATACCACAAAATTCCGCGCATTTCATACATGGATCCCATGTTAAATGTAATGTATACAAAATACCTACATATAGTTATCAAAGAACTATTTAATTCGGTTGACTACTTCCTCGGTTTACTGCCACAATCTTTTATTGTATCCGACCGGATACGAAATCATACGCTCTGTGATACGCGTGTGGATATTTTGGCAGCCGCCCGCAATATACGCAATATAAATGACATGATACTCAAAGCCTGATGCTGCCCCGTGCGCACGACTGACCCCTATCCACTGTGGTGAAACAAAGCCAAATCCTATTCAGGAGGAAATCGCGTATGGACCCAAAAGCCATGTTTTGTATCAGTTATGGATTGTACATCATTTCCACCAGGGATGATAACGGCCATAACGCTGCATGCGTCGTCAACACGGTGCTCCAGGTGACCGAAAATCCGCTCCGCGTCGTCGTCGCCATCAATAAAAATAACGATACCTACGACACAATCGCGCGTTCCAAACGGTTTACAGTCTCAGTGCTCGACCAAAACACCACGTTCGGGACGATTAAGCATTTCGGGTTCCAGTCCAGCCGCAATGTGGACAAATTCTATGATTGTCCGGTAAAGGCAAAACTGGTCGACAAAATGCCGCGCATCGTTGAGCACACCAACGCTGTGATTACGTGTACGGCGCTCAAGGTAACGGATCTGGGAACGCACGGCCTGATTCTGGCCGATGTCACAGGCGCCGAACGCCTCAGCGATGTCCCGACGCTCACCTATGATTACTATCAGTCGCACGTCAAACCCAAGCCGCAGCAGCCGAAATCGAGCAAAACTGTCTGGCGCTGTGAGGTTTGCGGCTTTGAAATCGAAGCCGACGATCTGCCCGACGACTACGTCTGTCCATTATGCGGCCACGGCAAAGATGCATTTGTCAAGGTAGAGGCCACCCCCGCAGTCCCTGCCGCGCCGGTGACCCAGGCGCCCGCCGCTGCCAAAATCGTGCGCAAATACCGTTGTGATACATGCGGATTCGAAATCGAAACCGACCAGCTTTCCGATGATTATGTCTGTCCGGTCTGCGGTCGTCCGCGCAGTGCTTTTTATATCGTTGAAGACGCCGCAGCTGCAGCAGATGCTGCAGACAAGGCGGATTCCAGTCGTGCCGGCTCTGCCGGCAGTTCTATAGCCATTCAACCAGGAGAAGAAAACATGCCAGAATTAAAAGGATCAAAAACAGAAGCCAACCTTCAGGCCGCATTTGCAGGCGAATCCCAGGCCCGCAACAAGTACACATATTTCGCCAGCCAGGCCAAAAAGGAAGGTTTTGAGCAAATCGCAGCTATCTTCCTCGAGACAGCCGAAAACGAAAAAGAACATGCCAAGATCTGGTTCAAATGCCTGCACGACAATAAGATCCCAACGACAGCCGAAAACCTGCTCGCAGCTGCCGAAGGTGAGAATTATGAGTGGACCGATATGTACGACAAATTTGCGAAAGAAGCCCGTGAAGAGGGATTCAGCCGCATTGCCGCACTGTTCGAAATGGTCGGCGCAATCGAAAAACATCACGAAGAACGCTATCGCAAGCTCCTCGCCAATGTGAACGACTCGGTCGTTTTCTCCCGCGAAGGCGACGCCATCTGGGAATGCCGCAACTGCGGTCACATCGTGATTGGCAAACAGGCCCCGGCCGTCTGCCCGGTCTGCGCACATCCACAGGCCTATTTCCAGGTCAAAGCAGATAATTATTAATCCGCACTCCAAAAGCCATACAAAAGCAGAGACGTGCCTTCCACACTTCTCTGCTTTTTTTTCAATTGTTAATTGCTAAATTATTGGATTTCTTTTGACGAAATACTGTCAAGAGAATAACATATTCGTCCGTATCCGATGACACTGACATTTCGTACATCGGCAGTTTATTAACCCTCAGGAGATTGAGCATGGCTAAAACCCTCTTTGAATCCGGCGATATTCGCAACATCGCGCTGTGTGGCCACAGTGCCAGCGGCAAAACGACCATTGGTGAAGCAATTCTGTTAAAAACAGGTGTAACCACGCGATTTGGCTCGACGACGGCAGGCACGTCGACTTTCGATTTTGAGCCGGAAGAAATCAAACGCGGCGGTTCCAATGCGACAGCTTTTGCATGGTGTGAATATGCCGGTAAAAAGGTCAACATCATCGACACCCCGGGCGATGGCAACTTTATTTACGATTCGTTCACCGCACTGCGAGGTGCTGACTGCGCCGTTATCGTCGTGAGCGCTCCCGACAGCGTCGAAGTCCAGACTGAAAACGTCTTCCACGAAGCCAAAAAACTGGGCATTCCCCGCTTCTTTGTCATCAACAAAATGGACAAGGAACGCGCCAATGCCGCACAGTGCCTGGCCGATATCAAAGAGGAACTCGAAATCACACCTGTTCAGCTCCAGATCCCCATGGGCGCAGCCGAAACCTTCAAAGGCGTGATTTCCCTTATTAAAAACAAAGCATACGTCTATGACGGTGCCACCGGCAAACGCAAAGAAACCGATATTCCTGCAGAATATGCCGATGCCGTCGAAGAAGCATGGGAAGGCATCATCGAAGCCATCGCCGAAACCGACGACGCTTTGATGGAGAAATACCTCGAAACCATGGAACTGAGCCACGAGGAATGTATCGCCGCGCTGCCCAATGCCATGCAGAACGGTCTGATTGCACCTGTCTTCTATTGCTCGGCCATCAACCAGATCGGTATCGATCTGCTGCTCGACATGATCGCCGAATATGCACCAAGCCCGCTGTGCCGCCACGATATCGAAGCCACAAAAGACGGCAAGGAAATCTCCTTTACCGGCAAACCTTCCGATAGTTTCGCAGCTCTCATCATTCGTTCTGTCATCGACGAATTCTCGGGCAAACAGAATATCATGCGCGTTTTCTCGGGCAATGTGCCTGCCGACGGCAATGTCGTCAACGTCCGTACCGGCGACACCGAACGTCTGGGCACGCTCTATGCTCTTCGCGGAAACAACCGTGATGCCCTCGAAAAAGGCGTTTTCGGCGATATCATCGCTGTTGCAAAGCTCAAAGATACGCGCACAAACGACACGCTTGGCATGGATCAGTCGCTTGTATTCAAGCCGATCACCTATCCAGAGCCGATGATGAGCTTCAACATCGCATGCAAGAACAAGGGCGAAGAAGACAAACTTGGTATCGCCGTCGACAAACTGATCGACGAAGATCCCACGCTGTCGAAGGGCTACGATGATCTGGGCCGCGCACTCACGCTCAAGGGCATGGGACAGCAGCACCTCGAAATGGCCATCGACAAGATGAAACGTAAATTCAAACTCGAAGTCACCAGCTCGCTGCCGCTCGTCGCCTATCGTGAGACGCTGAAAAAGCGCGTTCAGAACATCGAAGGCAAGCACAAAAAACAGTCTGGTGGTGCCGGTCAGTTCGGTGTTTGCTACATCAATGCCGAGCCGCTTCCTCGTGACGGCGGTTTCAAATTCATCGATCAGATCGTCGGTGGTGCAATTCCCCGTCAGTTCATTCCTGCAGTCGAAAAGGGTATTGTGAGCCGTATGGAATCCGGTCCGCTCGCAGGTTATCCCGTCACCGACATTCAGGTTGAGCTCATCGATGGCAAGTATCATCCGGTCGATTCAAAAGAAGTCGCTTTCCAGATGGCCGGCCGCAAAGCCATCCTCGCCAGCCTTGCGCAGGGCGGTGTTAAACTGCTCGAGCCGGTGTACAAGATGGACATCACGATTCCTTCCGAATCAGTGGGTGACATCATGGGCGACATCACATCCCGCCGTGGCCGCGTGCTGGGTATGGATCCCGAACACAAAAAGACCGTCATTCACGCCATTTGCCCGCTGGCTGAAATCCAGCGTTATGCACCGGATCTCCGCTCCATGACGAGTGGTCAGGGCGTGTTCACGATGACGTTCGAAGGCTATGAGGATGTACCAAGCAACCTCGAAGCCAAGATCATCAAAGAATCCCCGTTCGGTGGTGCAAAAGAAGAAGACGACGATTAATCGCGTTGGAATTCAGTTGCCGGAGCCTGAGGCTCCGGCTTTTTTTTGGGGTGACGGCTTAAAGGACGGCGCGTATGGCACATAGCGCCGTCGGCAGTGCGTATCGGGCATCGCAGATGACCGATAGCACGCCATCCATCATTATCACCCTATGGTGATTATTATTCTTGAACATACATATTTTGAGTTTTGTGTAAAAACGGTATAAATAACAGGTTGAGTTTGTCTCGATACTTTTTAGGATGAGGTGAATCGTGGGCTCACAAATCGCAGTGATTAAGGCGACTTTAAAATATACAACGCAGGAAGAACTGATCCGGGGAATGGCACCGCTGATTACGCGGCGAGGACTGTTTATACATACGCGAACGACGCGCCCGGTGGGTTCGGAAGTGCATTTTGAATTCCAGCTGGCGGATGGTTCCCAGACGTATTCCGGCGAAGGCATTGTACGCAAGGAAATCCCGTTTGTTGGCGGTCCGTCATCGCAGAAATCGGGCATGCTGATTGCGTTACGTCGCATCAACCGACCATTCAAGCAGGTCGTCGATGCGATTCTGAACCAGACGGACGGGGATGCGACACCGGCACCTGCGCCCGCACAGCCAGTGCGAGCATCTGCGCCAGAACCCGCACAGAAACAGCTCATCGTCGAGTCGCGGGCGGGTGAATCGGAAGGATTCGACCTGTTTGGCGAACTGGATATGGATCGCGGTATGGATTCGCTGTTTGCCGGCATTGAGAAATCCACGCCGGACAATGCGGCTGAATTGATCGAAAAGCCGATGGTAGTGAGCGGTCTGTTGATGAATCCCGTGGCTGCCGACGACGTCGCGCTCGATTACAATGCACAGTATGATGCAGACGACGGCTATGAATTCGACGAAATGCCGACAACCGAACTGGGCGGACGCACAGCGGCTCCGCGCGATGACAGCAGTTCGACGCGCACCACAGGCGAATATGAGTCTGCCGAAGCCATCGTTGCCCGTCAGGCCATGATGGAAAGCGAACACGCCGGCGATCAGGCTGTCGTGAGCGAAGCGGTGAATGCGGGCATTAACGATATCATTTCGGACGAATCCGAACCCGAACCCGCCCATGCCGAAGCGCAAGCCCCCGAACAGAGCAATGCCGTTGGCGATTTCCTCGCACAGAACAGCATCGACGCCTATATGGCGCAGAATGCGCAGGCATCCGCACAAAATGCCATCAACGATTATCTCGCGCAGAACAGCATCGACGCCTATATGGCCAAGTCGCAGTCGGGATTCCTGAAACCGCCCGAAACAAGCGATGCCGAGCGAGCGCGTGCAGAAATGGAGCAACTCAAACCACATCAGGCGTCGGTCACATCGGTCGTCGAAGATGTGATTTCGGGAACGCCATCTTCGGAATCGCTGGGCAGTCTGAATGCGCTTACAAACGACATCCGGCCGCCCCATCAGAATACCGGCAGCCATTCGGTTGAAGCCTGTTTCAGCGAAGCGCCATCCCAGGAACTCAAGAACCTGCTCAACGACGTATCGTCGGAAGGCACAGACAAGCTTTCTCCCGAAGAAATCGGCAATGCGCCCACGCAAATCAACGACGTTATCGATATCGATTCACTGGATTTGCCGCGCACCGAAACCGCGCAATACGAATTCGGACGAGACGATTCAAGTGCGCAGCCACAGGCAGCTGCACCGGAAAAAGCCCCGTCTTCGGGAACGTTCAGACGTGCGCCATCCAATGGCGCGAATCCGGCAGCCAGACGCGCCAGACGCGCCGAACCACAGGCCGGCGGTGCCCCGGGGCGCAAGGAAATCTCACTCGAATCAGTGCTCAAACAGGCCGAAAAAAGCGCAGATGATATCATTATGACCAATGTTTCGGCAACCAAACCAGCGCCGCGTCGCCGCGTGAACAAAGAGCCGGAACCCGAAATTCCAACGGCTAAAAAGGGCTTCTTCAGCAACCTGTTCAACAAGAAATAGTCGCTGTTCCATGCATCGTTCAACTGCAGCCCGCATATCACGGGCTGCCGGAAGCATGCGTCACAGACGGGTTTGGCGATATCGCGCATCTCATCGTCAGGAATTCTTATGCCGGTTATTGGAATTGATCTCGGGACATCAAATACCTGTGTGGGTGTCGTACTGGATGGGCGGCCGCAGGTCATACTGGATGAAAAAGGACGTTCGACACTGCCGTCGGTCATGGCTTTGAACCGGCGCGGACAATTTTTTGTGGGTCACCTGGCCAAGGCCCAGATGTCGATTAATCCGACGGGCACCATCCATTCGGCGAAACGCCTTTTGGGACAGAAATACAGCGGCCGCGACGTGCAGCGGCTGATTCCGGAGCTTCCATTTGAAATTTCACAGCTCCCGGACGATTCCCCCGGCATCAAACTGGGCGACAACGTTTTAACGCCGACTGAAGTCAGCGCTGCAGTGTTAAAGAAAGTGAAGGTTCTGGCTGAAAATGCGCTCAACGAACCTATCACCAATGCAGTCATCAGCGTCCCCGCACATTTCGACAATTTTCAGCGCCGCGAGACAAAACATGCCGCCGAGATTGCAGGACTTGAGGTGAGCCGGCTGATCAATGAGCCTACGGCTGCGGCTTTGGCCTATGGTTATGGTGCCAATACACCGGGCATGATCGCCGTTTTCGATTTTGGCGGCGGCACATTCGATATCTCGATCCTGGAAATTGGCGACGGCATTTACAACGTTCTGGCAACCGGCGGCGATACGTTTCTGGGCGGCAACGATTTTAACAATGCCGTGGCACACTGGGCTGCCGAAAGATTCAACAATAAGTATCATTTCAATCCGATGAACGATATCGCTGCGCACCAGCGACTGCTCGATGCCTCGGAATACGTCAAAATTCTGCTTTCAACGCAGGAAAAAGCACAGCTCACGCTGCAGCAGGTTTTGCCTGATATCGATCCATCATGGGATCTCGATGAAACACTCACGCGCAGCCAGCTGGAGACGCTGTGCGCACCACTGGTCGAGCGCGCACTCACCATCTGCCAGCAGACATTCGATTCGGCCAACATCAGCATCGCCGATATCAACGATATCATCATGGTTGGCGGCATGACCCGCATGCCACTGGTTCGCCGCCGTGTGACCGAATGGTTCGGACGTGCGCCCAATACCACCATCAATCCCGACGAAGCGGTCGGCATTGGCGCCGCAATTCAGGCCATGGCTCTGGACAGCATTCAGGACAACATGGTGCTGCTGCTCGATGTCCTGCCGCTCACGCTCAGCATCGAAGCTGCGGGGGGCGTATGCATCCCGGTTATCGCCAAAAACACAAAGATTCCCCACCATGTCAGCCGTATCTTCACGACATCGCGCGACAACCAGAACAGCGTCACCATCTCGATTTATCAGGGTGAGGGCCATCATATCTCCGAAAACTCCCGTCTGAGTACATTTGAACTCACGGGCATCCGGCAGGCCCCTCGCATGACGCCGCGCATCGAAGTCTCATTCAGTATCGACGTCAACGGCATCCTCTCCGTCACAGCCATCGATCTCGATTCGCACCAGTCACAATCCATCGAAATCGTCGATCTCACTGCGAAAGCGCTCGATGTACTTGAGAGCGAGCCAGTCGTTCAACCCGAATAATACCAAGAGATAATCGTGCGATTTTCGCTGCTTCAAATACCAGGCAAAGTCAGATTTCAGATAGAGGGGTTCCTGCGCATCAAACCGGTTCCCCAGCTGGATGCATGGCGTATTTTTGCGCAAAATCTCAAAACCCATCATCACGAGACCGAAGCGGCGATTGTATTCGACCTCGCCGCGCTGTACTACGACAAGTCTGCAGTTCGCAAAGCCGCATCACAGGTATTGTCCGTTCCCGACTACCGCCGCGGCCGTGGGCTTATCGATACCAGAACGTCGCTGAAGCATCCTGCGGTATTCGATTTACGCGATCAGAATCCGCCGGTGATGTTTGATGGCTATGTGGGATTTCGCGCCGGTTCCGAGCTGCACCTCATCCATCCGGTCACAGCGGACTCGCGTCTGATCCAGCCGTTTGTTCCCCAGCCTGCGCAAATTTCGAAGAAGGGGCTCCCGGATCCGTGGGCCGAAACGCCGATATCTTTCATCAATATCCAAAACAACCTCATTTTTGCGCCGCAAACAAACGACCTCTATTTCATCGATATGTCGCGCATCGATTTTGCGTGCTCGCCCGAAGAGGCCGAAAACCGGCTGCTTCCATACGCCAGAATTCAATGCAGTGCGCCGATACATCGCATTTGCGGTCCGCTGGATGATGGCACGTTTTTCGCGACCATGGCCCCCGATTTTGCGGCGTTGTCGGACAAATGTTTTCTGTTCCGAATCGATATCGGACGAATCCAGGAAGCCATCCAAAGATCGCCCGGATGCTGTTTAAAGATCGAAGAAGTCGCCACCCAAATCCTGCAGCTTCAAAACATCGAGCAGACGCTGCGCGGTGATATCAGTGTGTGCGGCGATGCATTTATCACATGCGGCGGCGGCATGCAGGCCGAAGAAGTCAGATTTATCCATGCGGATGGCAGCTGGGCAGCACGCTGTGTGCACACGACGCAGGTTTTGCGCATTCTGCAATCAGAATTTGGCCCTGTAAGCCTGGACGCCGGAGGTCAGGCATTTCGGTGGGACGACGGCAAAGTCGTCGGAGACATGCAATTTTCGTTGAAAGAAACGCAATCCCTCTTGCAGTCACCGCTGTCATCCTGCAGCATTGACTGGCAGGCGAACAAGCTGTACGTGACGTGTTTCGACGATTTTTCCCATTTATTTACAGGATTGTCGAAGGCGCCATCGGCCTGTATGGATGCGACGGGGTACACGAGGCAGCCATTTATACAAAAGCTGCTCTACCTGAAAGGCAGTACAATCGCGATGCTGAGCGACGGAAACTATTATTTTTGGGATTCGTGCAATGCGTGTGTATTGCCGCCCTGGCAGCTTTCGCAAAACCTGGCGACAGCCGAAGACCTGCACGAAATACTATCCATCCAGAGCCCGGCGCTGGAAGATGATCCGCGCATCAGAATTTACGAATAAAGAATTGTATGCGGCCAGTCTTGTGTCGCGTTGCGCCACATACGCCTGGCCGGCGTCTCTATCGGGATTTCATCCCGATACGAGCCGCCCGATTTGCACAAAAGCGCATCATGCAAAGACGCCCTAAGTCGTTGTTTTTCCGGCGTCTTTGTATTGAATAAAGATAGTATTCGAGAGTGTACTACAGAATTCTGCGAACACCTTCGCGGAGCAGATTGACGAAATCCTTCGCGACTTTACGCCCGCATTCCATCACTTCAGCGTGAGAAAGTTTAGTTTCGGAGAGGCCTGCAGCTTTATTTGTAAGGCAGGAGATTCCGGCAACTTTCATATTCATATGGTTGGCGACGACGACTTCAGGAACGGTAGACATACCGCAGGCGTCAGCGCCAAGTTTCTGGAACATACGGACTTCGGCGGGGGTTTCATATTCGGGACCATGACTTGCGCAATAGACACCTTCGCGCAGCAGAATGCCGAGATCTTTGGCTGTTTTGCGAAGTATATCACTCATTTCATGGTTGTATGCTTCGCTCATATCGGGGAAGCGCACCCCGAATTCATCTTCATTCAAACCGACGAGCGGGCTACCGGCCATCAGCATATTGATATGATCGGTAATGAGCATGAGCTCACCGGCATTAAAAGCGGGGTTAGCGGCGCCGGCTGCATTCGTAACAATCATTCTTGTGCAACCGAGACAACGAAGTATACGAATGGGCAGCGTCACGCGTTTGAGATCGCCGCACTCATAGAAATGCACGCGGCCCTGCATGACAACCAAATCTTTTCCATCCAGCTGTCCAAAAACGAGATTACCGGCATGACCGTGTACACTTGAAGTTGGAAATCCTTCGATTTGAGCGTAGGGGATAACGACCTGATTATCGAGCGCATCCACAAAGGCACCAAGGCCAGAACCCAAAACCACACATAAA